>JAKFWB010000549.1 GCA_021732945.1 Porphyrobacter sp. | reverse complement strand
CCGGGCGCGGTCGCCCGCGAAAGCGCCATGTCCCGGACACGGCGTCGGTCAGCGCGCAGGCGATGCTGGAAGAAGCGCCCTGGCGGATGCTGAGCTGGCGGCGCGGGACGAAGGGGCGCCTGAAGGCGGGACTGTCAGGATTTCCGTGTGCGGGCGGCGGGTTGAACATCAGGCCGCCATGGCCCTTGTGAAGCGCTCGCCGAAGATGACGGCGAATTGAGCCTTGGCCATGACCCACTCACGAGGTCCCATCTTCCACTCCTTTTCGGAGCGGTTCAAGACGAGGAAGAGGAGCTTCATCGCAGCCTCGTCGGTCGGGAAGTGGCCTCGGGCGCGCACGGCCCGGCGCAGCTTGGCGTTCAGCGCCTCGATCGCGTTGGTGGTGTAGAGGATGCGACGAACGTCGGCGGGGAAGGCGTAGAACGGCACGACCTCGCTCCAGGCGCGTCGCCAGCTCTGGGCGATCGCCGGATAGCGGCGGCCCCAATGCCCCTCCTCGAAGGCGCTGAGCGCTGCCTCGCCGGCGGCGGCATCAATGGCGCGATAGATGCCCTTCAACGCCGCGGCGACGAGCTTGCGATCCTTGTAGGAGACGAAGTCCAGGCTGTGGCGCAACAGGTGGACGATGCAGGTCTGAACCATGGCCTCGGGGAACACCGCCCGGATCGCGTCGGGGAAGCCCTTCAGGCCATCGACGACGGCGAGCAGGATGTCCTCGACGCCGCGGTTGCGCAGTTCGTTCATGACGCGCAGCCAGAACTTCGCGCCCTCGTTCTGCTCCAGCCAGAGGCCCAGAATCTCCTTGGCGCCGTCGGCACGGACGCCGAGCGCGATGTGGACGGCCTTGTTGCGGACGACGCCCTCGTCGCGGATCTTGACGCGCAGGGCATCGAAGAAGACCAGCGGATAGACCGGCTCCAGCGGCCGGCTCTGCCAAGCCGCGATCTCATCGAGCACGGCATCGGTGACGGCGCTGATGAGGTCGGGGGAGACCTCGATGCCGTAGAGCTCGCGCAGATGCCCGACGATCTCGCGGGCGCTCATGCCCCGGGCATACATCGAGACGATCTTGTCGTCGAAGCCGGGAAAGCGGCGCTGATACTTGGCGATCAGTTGCGGATCGAACGTCGCCTGTCGATCGCGCGGAATCTCCAGCTCGATCCGGCCGGTCTCGGTCGTCACCGTCTTGCGGCCGTAGCCGTTGCGGCTGTTACCGGCTTCGTCACCTGCCAGATGATGATCCATCTCGGCGTTCAGGGCCCGCTCGGCGAAGGCCTTCTTCAGATCGTCGAGCAGGCCATTGGGGTCGAAAGCCGTCTTGGGGTCGGCGCCGGCCAGCAGCTGGTCCAGAAGCGCGTCAGGAATACGGGGGGCTTTGCGTCGTGCCATCGGGAACCTCCATCGGGTCCATTATGGCCGCCCGCACACGGAAATCCTGACAGTCCCCGCGCAGCCGCTCACTCCAGCCTGAAGATGTCATCGCAGGATACCCAAATCGGACTGAGCTATGGCAATCGGTTGGAAAAGGTAACACCAGCTTGCATAAGACGGGGCGAGACGGCCATAACGCAAATGCACTGCTCCTGCTAATGAGGATCGCCATAAACCCAGGACCAGCCCACTTCGGTCAATGCGCAAAGACCATCCAGAGCGCCATCGCCACCATCATGACATTCTCAGTCAAGGACACGAACCCAAGCGGCACGCGGCTTGAGCCGCCGACGCAGGCGCACTTGATGTCACGCCGGTCGATGTAAACCGCCTTGAATACCGACACTGCGCCGATGCCGCCAATGAACAAGGCGATCGGGATCGACAGCCAATTCAGCGCACCTGCCACCATCAGCAAGCCCGCCGCAAGCTCGGCGAACGGATAAATGTAAGCGTATGGCACCCAGCGTTTGGCCAGCAGATCGTAATTGAGGAACATCGAGGAAAAGCTCTCGATGTCCTGCAGCTTCAGCATGGCCAGGATGCACATGCTCAGGGCGATAAACCACTCGGCGGCGCGCAGCGTGAAGGGCTGGCCGTATGCCGCGTGGCTGACGGCCAGTGCTATCAGCGCGGCGACAGCGAACACCGCGATGACGGGCTGGTAGCTGACTTCGCCCAGCACACGCACGTGCAAACCGAAATGCCGTCGCAGATCGTCGTAGCCACCGACCCGCTTGCCGTTGATGAAGGTCTGCGGCGTGGTTTTCACCTCGTGCTCTGCTTTGAAGGCGTCCGTAGCTTCGCGCGTCGCCAGATGCTTGTCCTCGACTGCGAAACCCTTGCGCTGCAGGAGATCGAGCGCCTTGATGCCATAGGGACAGGTGTGGGTAGGCATCACCATCCGATAAAGCGTTGCAGTCTTTGTCATGATCGCGTTTCCAATCTCAAAAGTTCCGATATTTCGCGCCCGGGGAAATTGCACTTTATACAACCCTTGAGCGGCACTTTTTTAACCAGTCCGCGCAGCATCCATAAGCTTGCGCATTTTGATGATCGCAGGCCCCAAACCCGTGAAGATTGCTTCTCCCACAAGGAAATGCCCGATGTTCAATTCCCGAATCTCCGGGATTGCTGCGATGGCTGTGACCGTATCGAAGCTGAGCCCGTGGCCTGCATGGCATTCGAGGCCGAGTTCGCGGGATTGTTGTGCGGCTGCAATGATCCGCTCGAGCTCCTTTTTAAGCGCCCCGCCCACGTGTTCGCTATAGCCTCCCGTGTGAAGCTAAATGACAAGTGCGCCAATAGAGGCGCTCGCTTCCAGTTGGCGTGGTTCCGCCGCGATAAACAGCGAAACACGGATACCGGCGTCGGCGAGGCAGACCACGAACGGGCGGAACAGGTCCATGTGGCCCGCCACATCAAGCCCGACTTCGGTTGTCACTTCCATGCGACGTTCTGGCACCAGACAGACCGCATGCGGTTTCAGCCTCAAGGCGATAACAACCATCTCGTCGGTTGCAGCCATTTCAAAATTCAGGGGCAGCGGCACCTCGGCTTTCAGGCGTTCCATGTCTGCGTCACGAATATGGCGGCGGTCTTCGCGGAGATGGGCCGTGATGCCGTCTGCTCCCGCTTGCATCGCCGCCTTCGCTGCCAGGACGGGATCAGGATGGCTGCCGCCGCGCGCATTTCTTACAGTCGCGACGTGATCGATGTTGACGCCCAGCCGGAGCAGCTTGTTCACGATATTGATCCTTCCTTTGAACGCATTCCAAGTTCTGCCGCCAGATGAAGAGCGGCGATCAGGCTGTCGGGCCTGGCAACGCCCGTGCCCGCGATATCGAGCGCCGTGCCATGATCGGGCGAGGTGCGCACAAAGGGCAGTCCGAGCGTGACATTCACGCCGTCGTTGAAAGCAAGCGTCTTCAACGGGATAAGCGCCTGATCGTGCGTTGGGCATAGGGCCACGTCGTAGCGCGCGCGTGCCCGGGAATGAAACAGAGTGTCCGCGGGATTTGGGCCGGTAATATCGATGCCCATGGAGCGGAGCTTTGCAACGGCAGGTTCCAGGACCTCCCGATCTTCCGTGCCGATGGTGCCCTTCTCTCCGGCATGGGGATTCAATCCCGCCAGTGCCAGCCGTGGTGCGGCAAGTCCGAATTGGCTGCGAAGGTCATCGGCGGCGATGATTGCCGTTTCAACAACCAGGTCAACCGTCAGGAGGTCCGGCACAGCCCTCAATGGCACGTGAATCGTGATTAGAACGACGCGCAGGTCAGGGCCCGCAAGCATCATCACTGGACGCGATACGCCGGCCAGATGCGCCAGAAATTCGGTGTGGCCGGGGAAGTCAAAGCCCGCCGATGTTAGCGCGCTCTTCTGGATGGGGTTGGTGATGACCGCCGCAGCTTCTCCGCTACGCACATGCTCAACTGCACGCGTGATGCTGTCGATCACGGCCTTGGCTGTAGCAGATGATGGATGACCGGGGGCTGCATCAACGGATTGCGCAATATCGAGGACTGGTAGCGCTGCTCGAAAGATGCTCGGGGCCTGATCGGGACGCGTAATAACCTCAATCTGCGTTGGCATGCCTAACATGGTCACGAGATGGCGTATCCGGACTGGATCGTCGATCAGATAAAATGCGGGGCCGTCATGAGACAGCCGCCGCCACGCGGCAAGATCGATTTCGCCGCCGATGCCAGCCGGCTCGCCCATGGTCAGGGCGAGCGGCAGAGGACCGTCAGCGGCAGTCACTCGTCCGCCAAAGCCCGTTCCGGCGCGGAGCGACAGCTGTCCTTGGTGCACGTGACAACCAGCTGACGGTGCGATGAATGCGTGCAATTCGCTCGGTAAACAGAAATCGGGCCCATCTCCGCGAGGCGCTCAAGCCGCGCACCTGTGCATGCCGCCTGCGACAACGCGCGTTGCAATGCCCCATCTGCGGCCAACGCCGATCCGGCTGTGCTCGCGAAAAGTGCCAAAACGGCGAAACGCGCAAATAAATGCTGCATCATGCTCCGTTCTTCCTGAGCCAGTCCCGCATCATGGTAATTTCCTGGTTCTGCGTGCGCACCACGTCGTCAGCCAGCTTGCGCAGCTCGGCGTCCTTGCCGAACTTCAGCACGACCCTCGCCATGTCCACGGCGCCTTCGTGATGCGGGATCATGCCTTTCATGAAATCTACGTCGGCCTTTCCGGAAAAGGTCATCGTCATGTCTTTGTGCATCTTGGCGTTGACTTCGGTGTAGGCCTTCTTCGCCTCTTCCGCATCGGCTCCGCCCGGGAGGGTACCGTTTTTAGTCAGCCAGGCCCGCATCTGTGCGATCTCCTTGCGCTGCGCCGCAATGATCTCGTTCGCGAGCTTCTTCACGGAGGCGTCCTTGCCGTACTTCAATACGATCTCCGCCATGTCGATGGCACCCTGATGATGGGGGATCATGCCGCGGGCGAAGTCGACATCAGCGTTGCCGCTGAACTGGATGGTCATGTCCTTGTGCATTTTCGTATTGGCGTCAGCGAATGCCTTGGCGGCTGGTCCCATGCCGTCAATCTTCGTAGCTCCGTGACTGCCATGCGCGCCCTGGGCGGGCATCTGATGGGCTGGACCATGATTGTGCTGGGCGAAGGCGGGAGCTGATACGGCGACTGCAACGACGAAAGCTGACAGAACTATGGTTTTCATGATGGTTTTCCTTCTGGCCGATTCAAGATTTGGTGGATGCCTGGACCAGGTTTGAACCCGGATTGCGCGAGACAGGGCGATCAACCACGGGAGCCCCGATCGCCTTGTAGAGCCGGACGACAGCAATCCCTGCGGCTTCCCGCGCTTCGGCAAGGTCAAGCTCGGCCTGCCGCCATTCGGTTTAGGCAGTCAGACGTTCGGTCAAACCGGTCAGGCCTTGTGCGTAGAGTGTGGCTGAAGTCTAAAAAGCCCGGAACGCGGCTGAGACGGCACTTTGCAGCCGGGCTATCCTTGCGTTCTGGCTGCGGATCGAAGCCAGCGAGACTTCGACCTCCTCGACACCAGAGAGAACAGCACCTT
>JAKFWB010000423.1 GCA_021732945.1 Porphyrobacter sp. | reverse complement strand
CCGGGTCGATGGTTACCCCCGCCTCGGCCTCGTAGGCGGCGATGTAATCCTCGATGTTCCCCAGGCCCAGCGCGGGCCGGTCGTAGCGGGCGAAGCGCCACACCGCCATGCAGCCGAAGGCCAAGTATTCGTGGCGGTCCCCGAAATGGGCGATCTCCCAGTCGAGCACGCCGGTCAGCGTGGAGCCTTCGACCAGAAGATTGCCCATCCGGTAATCGCCGTGGTTGAGCACGGGCTCCACGGCAGCGGGGCAATTGTCCTCCAGCCAGCGCAAGCCCAGCGCAATGATCGGGCGATCCCCGCCTGCGTCGATGAACTGCGCTTTGAGGTCGGCGATGGCCGCGCGGTAATGCATCACCGGCACGCCTTCGGGCACGTCGGCCTGCCGCAGCCGATGGATGCGGGCGAGGTCGCGGGCGATGCCGCGCAGCAGCCCGTCGGGATCGTCGCACGCCAAAATAATCTTGGGATCAACCGTCCCCGGCAGCGCGCGCATGACAAAGCCCGAGCCAAGCCCGTCCGCCTTCTCCAGCACCGCGACCACTTCCGGAGCCGTCACGCCCTTGGCCCGCGCCGCTTTAATCAGCGCAGCCTCAACGCCATGCCCGTAAGGTCGGCCATCCATAAACGCGACACTCGGCGCGCGGCGCAGGACGAAAGCCTCTCCTTCCGCCGCAAACCGCCAGCTTTCCATCACCGCCCCGCCGGTCAGCCGCTGCGGCGCGCCGTCCGCCAACTCGCCAAGGCCAGCGCGGGCACACACCCGCGCCAGCCCGGCTGTCAACGTGTCAGGATCAATCACCCGATCTGCTTGCGCATCCGCTTGGCGCGCTTGGCCGGATCGGGGTGGGTTTTCAGCAGGCCAATGCCGCCGCCCCCGCCCAGCGCCGCCAGCTTATCCATCGCGGTGGCGCAGGCGGTCTGCGGATATTGCTTGGCCGCCATGAAGCCCAAGGCGTAGTCATCCGAGGCGGTTTCTGCCGACTGCGAATGCTGCGCGTTCATCACGCCCTGAATGAACCCGCCCAATTCTGAATCGGCGATCCGCTTCACCCCGCTGCTGGCCGTGCCCGCAACGCTGAGCGCCGCGTCCTGTTGCAGCGCGAGCTTCATCCGCTTCTTGCCGTGTTCCAGCTTCACATGGCCGATTTCGTGGCCGATCACGCAGCGCACTTCATCGTCGGTCATCTTGTCCATCAGCCCGGAGTAAACCCGCACCGTGCCATCGCCCATCGCAAAGGCGTTCACATCATCGACGAGATAGGCTTTGATATCGAGCTTCAGCCCGTCATAGCTGTCCAAGCCTTTGGTCAGCTTGGCGAGCCGCACGGCATAGGGGTTCTTGGCCGGCGCAAGCGGGTTCTGACGGTCCATCTCGTCCGACATCTGCCCGAAATAGGCGACGATCTGTTCGTCAGAAACGCTGGCCGCCTCGGCCACTTTCTTGGCCGATCCGACAATTTTGCCCAAGCTTTGCGAATACGCCGGAGCGGTGGGCGCGATCAGTGTCGCCCCCACCATCCCAGCCGCAGTGAGCACCGGCGTAAGCGCGGCCAATAGTTTGATCTGTGTACGCATCATCATCCTCCCTCAAGAGCGGTTTCCGACCATTCTGACCCGCCCTGATCGCTCTCTGAAGTCCGCTGGACAGGAATGGCGCGCAGCAGGGGCTGGTTGCCCCTGCAAGCGACATGACGAAGCCAGCGGGCTTCAGAGCGCGACCCCCACGGGGCGGGCCGAATTGGGCTGAGGGCTACGTTGCTCTTCGCTCACGATGCGCTGCATCGCTCGCTCTTCGCGCCTTGCCCTCAGCCCAATTAGGCTCCGTCAGGGTGGGTCAAAATGGTCGGAAACCGCTCCAGCCTACACGATGCCCGCCAATTCACCCGCGATCAAGCAGGCACATTGTCCTTCTTAACTGTAATCACTTGCGAATAAGTGAATTCCTTAAGGCCTTCCTTGCCATATTCGGCGCCGAAGCCCGATTGCTTGTGCCCGCCGAACGGCGCGAAGGGGGACAGGTGGAGGTATTAGTTGACCCACACCGTGCCGGTTTCGAGCTGTTCGGCGATCTTCACGCCATTGTCCGGATTGCCGGTCCACACCGCCCCCGCAAGGCCATATTCAGACGCATTGGCGCGGGCGATGACTTCTTCTTCGGTCGAAAACTTCATCAGCGGCATGACCGGGCCGAACTGTTCCTCGGCGACGATCCGCGCATCTTCGGGCGGGTTGTCGATGATCGTCAGCGGCACGAAGTAGCCAGTGCCCGAGGGGTCGGCATTGCCGCCGAGCAGGAACTTGTAGCCATTATCCTTGGCGTCCTCGATCAGCTCAAGCACGCGGTCATACTGCTTCTTGTTCTGGATCGGGCCGACGCCCGTGCCCTGCTGTGCGCCGTCACCCACGGTGACGGTCTTGGCATATTCGACGATGGCCGCGGACAGCTCGTCATAGATATCCTCGTGGATGTAGACGCGCTTGGCCGCGACGCAGATTTGTCCGGCGTTCGAGAAGCTCGACCAGAACAATTGTTCGGCGACCTTCTTGGGATCGGCATCGGGCAGTACGATCGAGGCATCGTTGCCGCCGAGTTCGAGCGTGATGCGCTTCAGGTCAGCAGACGCGCCTTCCATGATCTTCTTTCCGGTCGCGGTGGAGCCGGTGAAGGTGATCTTGTCGATATCGGGGTGGCTTGTCATCAGCGGGCCGAGATCGTCTTCGCCGGTGATGATGTTGACCACACCAGCCGGCACCTTGTCCGCGATCAGTTCAGCGATGCGCAAAGTCGTCAGCGGGGTAAAGGGAGAGGGCTTCAGCACGATGGTGCAGCCCGACAGCATCGCGGGCGCGATCTTCTGGATCGCCATCATCACCGGGAAATTCCACGGCACGATCCCGCCGACCACGCCCACCGGCACGCGGCGGGTGCGGCTCAACCGCGTGTCGCTATCCTCGTTGATTTCGTCTTCAAGGCTGAGGGTCGATTGCGCAGCGCTCATGCCCGCAGCGCCGTAGATTTCGCCCTTGGCCTGATCATGCGGCTTGCCCTGCTCGCTGGTGAGCAGCCGATAGAGTTCTTCCGCATTGGCCTTGATCGCGCCCGAAATCGCCATGATCGCGGCGCGGCGTTCTTCGATGGGGGTGTTCTTCCAGGTCTTGAACGCGGCGCGCGCGGCGGCGACGGCTTCGTCAAGTTCGGCCTTGCCGCAAGCCGGGACCTGGCCGATCACCTGCTCGGTCGCCGGGTTGACCACGTCGAGCATGCGGTCGGTCGTGACCATCTTGCCGCCGATCAGGTTCTTGTACTGGGTGACCATGATTATTCCTCTCTCGTCGAATGGGGATTCGTCTCTCGCCCCGCAAAGGTGGCGCGTTGCATTGGAAAACGCAACGCCCGCGTTGATGGTGAGTGTAGGCGGCGCGGCGGCCCGCTTCGCCTAGCGATTGCGCTATTCCTGCGCTGGCCTATGGAGGCCGCGAGAGACGCACTTTAGGAGAGCCCGAATGAGTGATTCCCGCCCCGATCTGGTCATCTATGGCAGCCCGGTATCGCCGTTTGTGCGCAAGGTGGCGGGGCTCTGCATTGAAAAGGGCGTGGAATACGAAGTCGAGGCGATCAACGTCTTCGACCCGCCTGCATGGTTCCGCGAGATTTCCCCTATGAAGCGAATCCCGGTGCTGCGCGATCGGTCCGTGGCCGAAGAAGGGGTGGCGGGCACCATCGCCGACAGCTCGGCAATCTGCGCCATGATTGAGAAAAAGCACCCCACCCCAGCGCTCTATCCCGCCGATCCGATGGCGCTGGGCGAGGCCTTGTTCATCGAGGAATATGCAGACACTGCGCTGGCGATGGCAGGGGGCCTCGGCATCTTCCGGCCGATCTTCTTTGCGGTCAGCAAGGGTGAGGAGCCGGGGCTCGACAAGGCGCGCGATGCCTGGGCCAACCAGTTGCCGCCAATCTTTGACGTTCTCGAAACGCGGCTCGGCGGCCGGGCCTTCTTCGCAGGCGACGCGCTCTCGATTGCCGACATTACCGTCGCCTGCGTGCTGATGCAGGTATCACTGGTGGCGGATACTCCGCTGGAGCGCTGGCCTGCCCTCGCCGCGCATTTTGCCGCGATGCAAGCGCGCCCCGCTATCGCCGGGCCTTACGCGGCGGCGGAAAAGATGGTCCGCAGGGCCTTGCCCACTCCCTTCGACCTGACCTAAGCCCTCACAACGAAAACAAGGGGCAGGTCGCACACATGGCGAGCGAATGGTGCATCGGGATTATTGGCGGATCGGGCCTTTATGCCATGGACGGCATTGAGGACGCCCAATGGATCGCGATTGATACACCTTGGGGCGCGCCCTCGGACGAGATTCTGTGCGGCCGGATTGGCGAGGTGAAGGTGCGCTTTCTGCCGCGCCACGGCCGCGGGCATCCGATCAGTCCGACCGAGCTGAATTCGCGCGCCAATATTGATGCGCTGAAGCGCGCAGGCTGCACCGATATTCTGGCGATCAGCGCGGTGGGATCCTTGCGTGAAGAGCTTGAGCCGGGGCGGTTCGCCGTGGTCGAACAGTTCATCGATCGCACAGTGCATCGCCCCAGCACCTTCTACACCAGCGGGTTTGTCACCCATGTCTCAATGGCCGATCCGGTCTGCCCGCGCCTGTCGGACATGGCGGCCAAAGCCACAGCTAAGGCCAAGGGCAAGGTTGCCGTGGGCGCGACCTATCTTGCGATGGAAGGCCCGCAATTTTCCACCCGCGCCGAAAGCCGGATGTACCGCCATTGGGGCGCGGATGTGATCGGCATGACCGCCATGCCCGAAGCCAAATTGGCGCGTGAGGCAGAGTTGCCCTATGCGCTGGTAGGCATGGTCACCGATTATGATTGCTGGCGCGATGGCGAAGCGGTGGATGTGGCACAGGTGATCGTGCAGATGCAGGCCAACGGCGCACTCGCGCAGGCAGTCGTCAGTAACTTCCTCGCCGCGCTGCCGAAGAAGCGGGATGCGTCCCCCATCGACACCGCGCTGGACGACGCCGTCATCACCGCGCCCGATGAACATGATCCCGAAGTCATGGCCCGGTTGGATGCGGTGGCGGGGCGATTGTTCGGTTAGAAAGCGTTTTGACCGTTATTCGTTATGACCGACGCTGACGTGGGCAAGGCGTGGTCAGTAATTTTGGCGGTAACAATACTAACTCCAGTCTGTTCTTGACCTATCGGGCGTGACAGAATCTGCCAGATCAAACGACAAGAACCATGGCTTGTAGCATCGTCTAGGGTGTGCATTTGAACTTGCGGCTTGAGACGCAGCAGATCGCTACGCAGCTCGGCAATTCTACAACGCAGCAACACACTCCCAACGGTCTGGGCTGAGCATTGATCATTATTCTGGAAAACATGGCAATCCACTGCTCTTTGGCATCATTCAGTCGGGATAAGAAAGAATCCAGGGTCAGCGTCTTGTGGCAGGCGCAGTCACCCAGCAGTGCCAGCTTGGGC
>JAKFWB010000107.1 GCA_021732945.1 Porphyrobacter sp. | reverse complement strand
GGTCAGGCCATCATGGCTGTCAGCGCAGGCTTTCTCGCAATTGTCGCAGCCGATGCAGAGCTTCTCATCGATCAGCAACACGTCGGTCGCCTCGCCGATGCCGTTATCAACCAGGAATTGCGCGGTTTGCGAATACATGTCGACCGCGCTGGAAAAGCTGTCTTTCTGCCCCTCGATGAAGGCGTTGGTGGCGCGGCGTCCGGCCATGTCTTTCATCGCGCGCTCCCGCAGCGCGGGATGCTTGGCGAGCAGTTCGAGGAAGCCTTCACCGGGCAATCGGATCACTTCGGACTTGATTGCGGCCTTGACCGTCGCGGTGCGCAGTGACCCGTCGATCACCGCCATTTCGCCGAAATAGGAGCCCGCCGGAAGGTAGGACAGGAACACCGGCCTCTCGCCGATTGCCTTCTCGACGATCATCGACCCGCGCCGGATGATGAACACGTCCTTGTCGTCCGCGCCTTCGGACACGACCACTTCGCCCGCGCGCTTTTCGATGACCTGCGCAGCTTCCACCAGCGGCGCGACATCGGCGCGGGTGAGGCCCGATCCGAACATCTGGAGCAGCTGGCGCTCGATCGAAATGCGCTGGATCGCGGTCCGCGCCGAGGGCACCTGCGATTGCAGCTTCAATGCGGCAAGGCGCGAGATTTCGACCACGATGGTGTCTTCCGCCGCACGGATCGTCGCCCCGCGGCGGCGGCCCGAGATCAGGCCCACTTCGCCGAAGATCGAACCGGCCTCGATCGGGATGGTGATCGACGGGTCCGCCGGATTGACCTCCACCGCCACCGATCCGCTGGCGATCCCGAACAGCGACGAACCGGGCGCGTTGCGTTCAAAGATCACCTCACCCGGACGGAAGAACCGCGCGGTCGAATCGAGCATGAATTCGCGCATCTGGAGCGGGTTCATGCCGTTCAGGATCGACACATTGGTGCGCAGGAATTCCAGCCATTCATCGGTGCTGCGCTGGCCGGGCAGGTCCTTGAACTTCTCGACGATGATCGGCTCGTCGGCGGGTTTCAGATCGGTGTTGCCGTTGATGAACTCGATGACGTCGTGGCCCTGGTTCATGCAGTGCTTGATCAGCGGATAGCCCGCCAGCGCGCCGATCACGAAGATGCCGGGGGCGGTCGATTCGAACACCGGCGACAGCTTGGGGAAGGCGGCGCGATCCTCGCTCGAAAACTCGATCCCGCATTCTTCCACAAACGCGCGCGGCGGGGCCGAGCCGATGCGGGCGATGATCCGGTCGCACGGAATGCGCAATTCGCCGTCGCGGGTGGTGAGCGTGATGAAGCCCGGCTCGATCGAATGCGTCTCGCTCTCGGTGCGGACCATCAGTTTGCCCGCTTCGTGATCGGCCATCAGCGCGCTGACGTTGGCCGCCTTGGCGGTCGGGAATTCGGTGCCGCGATTGAGGATCGACACGGTGTTGCGCTGCGCCGGGTCTTCGGCGAGCCCGCGCGCGTTCTCGATCCCGGCATCGCCGGTGCCGACGATGACGATATGCTCGTCGACATACTCCGCCGGGTCATCGAGCTGATACTGCACATGCGGCAGGTCCGCGCCGGGGCAGCGCATCCGGTTGGGATTGCCCTGCGTGCCGATGGCGAGGATCACGTTCTCGGCCATCACCGTCTCGCCATTGGTCAGCTCGATGGCATAGGGCGGGGCGTGGCGCTGCAGTTCCTTGACCGACTTCGAGCCATCACGCGCGCGCATCACGATTTGCTGGACAGAACCGGGGATTGCCTCACCCGTGCCCCGGATCGCCTTCGCCTCGGCCATGTATTTCACATTGACCTTGTGGCCTTCGATCTGCTCGTCCCACGTGCCGAGGATCACCTCGCGCTTGCCCGCTTCAAAATCGATGTCGCTGCGCAGCACCAGATTGCTGGGCGTCGCCATCACGTGCTTGCCCTTCTGATATTTGTAGATCGTGTCCGAGAGGTGATCGGTCTTTTCCAGCAGCACATGGCTGAGCCCCAAGGCCGCCGCACGCGCGGCTGCGCTGAGGCCCGCTGGCCCTGACCCGATGATGGCGACTTTGAATGCCTCGGCCAACTATCCTTCCCCCTTCCGGATAGGTTGTAACCCGCCTGATACCATAGCCAAATGCGCCCCCGATGCCAGAGCGAATTGCCCCGGTTTGCGCGCGGTGCTAACCCGCTTGGCATGGCTTCAGGGGACAAAGCGCCGGCGGGTGCACAATCGAAAGCGGGCTGGGTTCTGCTCGGCGCCGCGCTGCTGCTGGCGGCAGGCTCAATCGGCTACAACATCTATGGGGATTCCAGCACCGCCCCGCCCCCGCCAGAGGCTGGCGCGCCGATCAGCATTGACCAATTGCGCGCCGCTGCCGAAGCGTCGAGCGATGATGCCGGGCCGTGGAGCGATCTTGCCTTCGCCTATTTCCAGCAGGGCGACTACACCGAAGCCGCCGCCGCCTATCGCCGCGCGGTCGCGATTGATCCAGAAGCGGCCGTGCTGTGGTCGGCCTTGGGCGAAACGCTGGTGCTGGCGAGCAAGCGTGACCCGATGCCGCCTGACGCGCTGGCCGCGTTCCAGAAAGCGCTGTCCTTCGATCCGCAAGACCCGCGCGCGCGCTATTTCATGGCCGCGAAGAAGGATGTCGACAAGGATCACGAAGGCGCGATTGCCATGTGGCTCGATCTGCTGGCTGACAGCCCGCCGGGCGCGCCCTGGGAGGCGGATCTGGTGCGCACCATCGAACAGGTCGGGCAGATGAACCAGATCGAGGTCGCATCGCGGATTGCGAAGGCGCAAGCGGAGCGCAAGCCTGCGCTCCTCGCGCCGGGATCAGGCAGCCTTGCCGGGGACGCCGCCTCCCCCGACGTGCGCGGGCCTAGCGCGGCCGACGTCGCAGCGGCACGGCAGTTGAAGCCCAGCGAACAGCGCGAGATGGCCGAAGGTATGGTCGCGCAGCTCGAAGCGCGGTTGCAGCAGCAGCCCAAGAACGTCGACGGCTGGGTAATGCTGATCCGCAGCCGCATGACTCTGGGTGAGCCTGCCAAGGCGAAAGCGGCGCTTGAGGCGGCGGTAAAGGCCAATCCGGGCGCGGCTGCGGAGTTAAGGGCGCAGGCTGAGGGGTTGGGGGTCAGCTAAGACACTCGGCTGAAAGCGAACACTATGGCGACGCTGCACGAAATCCTGTCAGGCCCCGATTGGCTCCCGCATGAAATTGATCCGTCGGGCAAGGGGATGCTTTTTGTCCGAATGACGCCCGATCAATTTACCGCTCATCAGTTTTTGGCGCATCAGGACGGGGCTGAACGGCAGTGGGTGCCGATCGACGACCTTTTGGTCGCTGACCTGCAATCAGGACCAGTTCAATTCATCTTCCACTCCGGCTTTTGCCGCTCGACCTTGCTGCTGCGTGCCCTTTGCGTTGAGGGCAAGGTGTTTGGGCTCAACGAACCGGAGATCATCAATAGCCTCGCGCGGCTGGCTGACCCGAGCGATGCCCTGATCGGCTTGGTCCTCGACCTCCTGTCGAGGGCTCATGCTGCCGGACAAACGACCCTGATCAAGCCGAGCAATTTTGGTAATCGCTTGATCCCGAGCATCATGCGGATTCGGAATGATGCCACGGCGATCCTGCTGACCGGCACGTTGGACGAGTTTTTGTGGGCCATCGTGCGCAAGGGCCTTCTGGGCCGACAATGGGGTCGACAGACCTACCTTATTGCCGCCACTTACGCGGGTGAGGTCAAGGCTTTTGAGCCGCTTATCGCCGGCATGACCGACTTACAGGTCGCCGCGCTAGGCTGGCTACTGATGCAGAACTGGTTTGCGCAATCCCAACGCACCATCGGGACTGCGCGCGCGGGCGTAATGCATAGTGCCCACCTCAACGCAAACCGAGCCATGGCGATTTCGGCCTCCGCCACGCATCTCAAGCTCGGGCTAACGCAAGCCGAGACTGGCGCCATTCTCGAAGGCCCAGTTTTTACCACCGACGCCAAGACAGGCGAAGACTACGCCAGCAAGCAAGCCAGCGATTCGCAACGCTCCCGCAGCGCCGTGACAGCGGAGGAGATCGACGAGGTCAAAGCGTGGATCGACGAGCTCGCCCGCGTTTCGGGTCTGACGGTGCCCTTGCCCCAAACGCTTGGCTAAGCGGCGGAGTTAAGGGCGCAGGCTGAGGGGCTGGCGGTTCAATAGCGGGCACCTCGGCAAAGCTGACAACCTTGACACCGTGTCAGGCACCAGATTGCATAATTTACCCATTTTAATCAAATGCATGTTCCGGAAAGTCGAAGTTGACACTTCGCAGCCCACAGAAAAAATGGACGGAGCGGCATGCGCCGGTCGGCGTGCAGGATAACGATGGGAAAGAACCAGCCCACTATAGCGTCGCAAGCCCGTGTAGGAAATCGCGCCAGGTCCGCTTTCGGGAGGTGACCGCTAGGGGGCAATGGCCGGTGTTGGGTGGGTAAGCGAATGGCGGCTACTATTGATTGCGGCTAAGTGACTTTGGTCGGAAATAGGGGTCGGACACGATCCGCGCGGGGATGACTGCCATGTCGTAGCATGATAGCGCAGCTTCAATGCCTAAGCTCGCCTTCATTCTCGGTGCGCCAAACCACACGGACGGGACACTATCATCCATCTCGCTGCGTCGCATTGAGGCCGGTCTTGAGCGACAGCGAAACGACAATAGCATCGAATTGTTGGCGACAGGAGGCTTCGGATCCCACTTCAATTCCACAGACACGCCTCATCGCGAGTTGGTCTATCGGCACCTTGAGGGCGCAGGGGCAACAATTGACCGAGCGGAAGCCAGCGACCTTCTGAGCTCAAATACCGTTGAGGATATCGCCCTTATCGTGGCCTTCACTAAGGCGCGCGGCATTGCCGAATACTGCATCATCACGTCACGTTTCCACGTCGCCAGATGCCGCTTTATCGTTGATTGCCTTGCTGACAATCAAGCAGTCACGATCGTTGCCGCTGACGATCCAGCAGACCTGGCTGCCGATACGAGTGACCATGAAAGTCGAGCGATCCAGCAGCTAGCAGAACAGGGCGGCGTCATAATAGGGGGCGTTCTGCATTCATACCCGGCACGCTCGCCGCGTTAGGCTCGAATAGGCTACTTCAAATGACCGCAACGGAGTCGCTTCCCGAACATCAGCATTTTTCCGAAAGCGCGACAAAGCTGCCGTCCCTCAGGACGAAACCTCCCGCCGAAGATCAAGCGCATAAAGGCAACATCCGCTCGTGCTGAGCCTGTCGAAGCACGCCCGCTAGCGTTGCGAGCAGGCCTTCGACAAGCTCAGGCTGAGCGGGATTTGGGAGTGGCTATCACACCACCCCAAACGCCAGCATCGCATCGGCGACCTTCTTGAAGCCGGCGATATTCGCGCCCTTCACGTAGTCGATATAGCCGTCCCCCTGATCGCCGTACTGGATGCAGGATTTGTGGATGCCCGCCATTATGTCCTTGAGCATCTGTTGCAGCTCGTCTTCCTTCCACTAGCGGCGTTCGGAGTTCTGGCTC
>JAKFWB010000100.1 GCA_021732945.1 Porphyrobacter sp. | reverse complement strand
AATGCCGACAAGTTCAGCTTCAAAGAGGTCAAGATGGAGGACGCCTGCGAGGGCTGCCACTCGCTCGTCTCCGGGCGCGGCGTGGGCGGGTTCACCAAGCTGCACCACGGCGATGTGAAGGACTTGGCTGAGGATCTGTCGCGCATTTCCTCAGGCCCGCGCGGGCGCGTCGGCCCGGTGCGCGCCCGGCCCGGTCAGATAGGCAGCGCCGCCCCGCGCTACGCCGCCGATTTCGGTCGCCCGGTGCGCGCCTATATCGGGCTGTCAAATGCGCTTTCAGCAGGCGGCGTCTGCACCGAATGCCACTTGCCGACGCGGGGGACGACGGGGCAAGCCGATCTGATCCCGGTCAACCTGCCCGACCGCTTCCTCACTTCGAGCTTCTTCAACCACGAAGCGCACAAGAAGGAAGAATGCACCGATTGCCACGCGGCGGACACTTCGAAGGTCGCGACCGACCTGCTGATCCCCGATCTCAAGAGCTGCCGCGATTGTCACCTTGGTGCGACTGCGGTGAAGACCAAGACGATCGTGCCGTCCGAATGCGCGATGTGCCACGCCTATCACCTGCCTGCCGGGCAATGGCAGCCCAAGGGCCGCGCGCCGCATTACAAGCCGCCGCCGCCCGCCAAAACAACAGTTGCGGCGTTGGCCGCCCGGATTAAACCCTGATCATGGGCCAGCCTTCGCCTTCCGCTGATCGCGCCATGCTGATCGCGCAGCTGACCGATATTCACATCGGTTTTGCCCCCCACGAACGTCCTGAAGAGCTTAACCTCACCCGGCTGCGCGCGGTGCTCGCCCGGGTGCTGAATGGTCCCAACCGGCCTGATCTGCTGGTGCTTTCGGGCGACATTACTGATCACGGCGATGCCGAAAGCTTCGCCACGATCGCCACCTTGCTGGCAGACTGCCCGTGCCCGGTGCTGCCGCTGGTGGGCAATCATGATAGCCGCGCGGGCGTGCTGGGGGCGTTCCCGCATATCCGCCCTGCCGCTGATGGCTTCCTGCACTATGTGGTGGACGCCGCGCCGGGCCTGCGCGTGATCTGCCTCGACACGCTTGAGGATGGCCGCCACGGCGGCGCGTTCTGCGAGGCGCGGGCCGATTGGTTGACCGCGCGGCTCGCCGAAGCGCCGGACACGCCGACGGTCATCTTCATGCACCACCCGCCAATCATCGCCGGGATCGACTGGATGGACCCTGCGCCCGATGAGCCATGGATCATGCGCCTGCGCGCGGTGCTGCAAGGGCAGGATCAGGTGCGTGCGATCCATTGCGGGCACCTGCACCGCCCGATTGCGACGCGCTTTGCGGGCATCCCGCTTGGAGTCACGCCTTCTGTCGCGCCGTTGCTGGCGCTGGACGTGTCGCCGATCGACCAGAACGTTCCTGACGACCGCGCGCTGATCACGGCAGAACCACCTGCCTATGCGCTGCACCGCTGGGACGGGCGCGATCTGGTGTCGCATTATGAGCAGGTGAGCGACTGGCCGGTGCTGGCGCGCTTCCATGCCGGGCTGCAACCGATGATCGCCGGGATGTTTGCCGAGCGGGTGTGATCCCTCAATTCGTCATTGCGAGGAGCCGGAGGCTCCGCGGCAATCCATGGCCCGCCATTGCACTGAAATGAATCGCCGGTTCATGGATTGCTTCGCCTGCGGCTCGCAATGACGAAGTGAAAACCTACTTCCGCGCGTCCGCCCTTTGCCGCGCTTGCAGCGCGATGCCCACCCAGCGGTTCATGTCGACGCTGTCGGTCACCTTCCACGGCACGCCAGAGCGGGTCATGAACAGGCGCTCCATTTCCGGCCGCGTAAAGGGCCGCGAGCCCAAACGCCCGAACACCGCCATCTGCCCGCCGGTCTCATCCACCGCGCGGTCACGATCGAGGCCTTTGGACAGCGCTATCGCAGGCGACGGCGTCTTCGCCCAGGCGATCATCTCCGGCACCGGCGCGGGGCTGAAGCCGTAGAAATTGCGCTGGCTGTCGGGGCTGGTGAGTTGCAGCACCTTCATCCCGTTGCGCCCATCCGCCACGTAAGCGAACAGCGAGGCGTTGGTGGTGCCGACGATCACATCCTCGGCATCGTTCAGGCTGCCATTAAGCGTCACCTTCTGGAAGATGCGGGGGCTGCGCGGGTTCTTCACGTCGAGGATCACCAACCCCTCACCCTTGGCGGCGACATAGGCATAGGTGCGCGCGATATACATCCGCCGCGCATCGGCCAGTGGCACGGTGGCTTCGGGCACCGCGACCGGATCGCGCAAGGACGTGACGTCGAACAGCTTCACGCCTTCGCTATCTGTCACCCAAAGATACCGGAACTGTACCGCCGAAGCGCGCGCATCCCGCAACCCGCGCACCGCCGCCAGCTTGGGCGTATCGGGGTCCGCCAGATCAACCACCACCAGCCCCTTGGCCGAGGTGATATAGGCAACCTCGCCCGCCAGCGTCACATGCTGCGCGCCGGTGAGCACCCCGCCGGGGTTCCATGCGGTCGAACCATCGCCAAACACCTTGCGGGTCAGCTTGTTGTTGCGAAACTCGCCATCCGCCAGCGTGTTGACGTTGACGAGGATCAGCCCTTCGACCGCATCGGTCACCACGGCATAGTTATAGATCGGCAGGAACGCCTGCTCCTGATTGATCACGCGCAATTCCGGCGTGCTGCGCGTGGGCGCAATCGGCTGGTTGGTGGGCAGCGCCATGCAGGTGGCGTTGGCGGTCTTGACGTTGGTATCATGCCCCAATGGCGAGAACGGCCCCTTCAGGATCCGCTCCGATGTGCCCTTGTTGGCAATCGAGGCTACGTCATAGGCGCTGAACCCGCCTTTGCCGCCTGCCACGAACATGTACTCGCCGCGCAGTTGCAGGCAGCCGATCCGGTCGCTGGTGCCTTCATGGATATTGGCGAATTCCTCCAGCGGCTGGGTTTCGCCTGACAGTTTGGCGTCAAACGTCTTGCCGCGCACCCAGTTCTTCAGCTCGCGGCCATTGTCGTTGACATGCATCGCCCAATAATCGGGGTAGGCATAGCGGTGGAGATAGGAGCCGATCACCGATTGCGGCTCGTCATATTCGGTCACACGGGTGGCCTGAAACCCGCCTTCGAGACCGGTCCACGCATTCAGCCCGACGAAATTGACGTAGTTGGTGCCCAGCAACAACAGCTGCGCCATGATCGCGTTGTTATCGTCCTTGTCCGACAGGTGGCAGTCCGAACAGGTCTTGGTCTCGGTCTTGCGCACGGTGTGCGGGAAATGCGGCGCAAAGGCTTGCGACGAAAAGCCAATCGAGCTGATCGGCGGCTGCTGCACATAGATCCGTTCGCGGTTGATATTGGTCGATGACAGCACCAGCGCCGACGATGACCGGACCGGCGCGACTTGCTTGCCCTTGGTGGTCTGGCTCTTGCCAAGCTGGAACATCTCATCGCGTGCGACCTGCGGGTTGTAGGTCGCAAAATTGCGCGTCTCCCCGCCTTCGTATTTGTGCGATTTGGTCTTCCAGTTGGCTTCAATCGGCAGGTGGCATCCGCCGCAGCTGGTGGTCCACGAAAGGTGGCAGGTGTGGCACGCCATTTCGGGATCACGATGCGCGCGGTCATCTTTGCCGATACCGGTGCCGAATTCGAAATTGCCGGTTTCCGCCCCGTAACGGCTGACAAGCTTCGCGCGCGCCGCCTTGGCGTTGAACACCGGGGTGGCGGGATCGACAGAGTCCTTGACGAGGCTCATCTCCCATTCAAGACTGGGATCGACGATGGAGCGCTGGATCAGCTTTTGCCGCCCATCCGGCCCTTCCAGCCACTCAAACCGCCGCTTGCCATCGGGGTTGCGCAGCAGGGCAAGGTTGTGGCCTTCGGGCGGCGCGGCGGGGCCGCTGGTGCGCAGCGTGGGATAGGCATCGGGCGTGCCGTGACAATCCTTGCAGGTAATCTCGATCGCATTGGCGACCTCGCCATAGATCAACCCGTTGCCGTGGCTGTCCTGTTCGAAATGGCAATCGGCGCATTGCATCCCGATCTCGGCGTGGATGTCCATCAGGTGCACCGCCTTGCCCGGATTGGTGCCGGGGGGGACGAACTTGCCCTCGCCCTCTTTCCGCCATTTCTCGGGGTCATCATTGTCGACAACCTTGCCTTCCGCATCGAGCAGATTGCCCTCGCGGTCGCGTTTGAAGATCGCGCGGAAGTTCCAGCCGTGGCCGTGGTAATCGGCGAATTGCGTGTCTTTCAGCGTCGGGTTGAGATCATAGACATTGCGCAGGAAATCGAGATCGCCCCACTTGCCGCGCGCGGCGGCTGCTTCGGGATTGCGTTCATTGATGGCGCGCACTTCTTCGGCTGTGGGGTATTTCTGCTCCTTTGGCCACATGGCGGGGGCATCGGATTCGTAATCCCACATGGTGTAGCCGAGGAAGGAATTCAGGAAGATATTGGGCTGGTGCATGTGGCAATTCATGCACTGCGATGTTGGAATCGCGCGGGTAAAGACGTGGGTCAGCGGGTGGCCCTTTTCCTTCAATTGCCCGCCGACCGTTAGCCCATCATCGGCGCGTTTGCCGGGTTCGTCGCCATGATCATCATGCCCCGGCTCTTTCACCGCCCCATGACCGCCGCCCTTCGCCTCGCCATCGCCAGCAGCATGCTCAATCTTGCTGGCAATCGTCGGATCGGCGGTGATCGTCTGCCCATCGCGGCCATATTGCGCATAGATCAGCGAATGGCGCGGTTCGCGGTCATTGGCATAGACCACGTGGCAGCTCGCGCAGCCCGAATGGCGGTAATCGCCCGGTTGATCATTGGTGCCCATGAACCAGGTGAAGGGATCATTGAGGCGGGTCTTGTGGATGTTGAGCGCCGGGATCGCCACCCGCAGCCCGGTGCCGGGGCCGCGATTGGACTGCTTCAAGTCAGGCCGCCCCGGCTCTTCCAGGCGCTGAATTGCGCCGCTTGGATTGGGCAGGCCGATTTCCGGGAACTGCGAATTGATCGTCCGCCCGCCGCGTTCAAACACGCGGAACACATCGCCCGGCGGGATCACCTGCCACGTGGGGAGCGGATAGAGCTCGGCCAGCACCCCGCGCTCGGTCTGCTCCTGTGAAAGCTGGCCGTCTGGCCCTGCTCCGGGTGAGGTGATCTTCGCGGGCAGGCCTTCGCGGGTATAGGCCTCTCCCAACAGGTAATTCTTGAACGGCAGGATCCCGTTATTGTAGCTCGCCCCGCCCCACAGCATTGCGCCGGTCGCCATGATGGAGCGCTCCGCCGCCTCGATCGAGCCGATGTGACACGCCCCGCAGGCATCGCGTGCCACGCGGTAATCGCTGGGGTTCACGAACTTCACAAATTCGGGCGATTCCTGATTGAGCAGCACGTAGGACCGCTTCGGATTGGCGGATGAGGGGAAGTGCCAGCTGTTCGGGTATTTCGGCAGCACATGCGCCGTATCGCGCGCGGCGATGTAATCGGGGTGATCTTGGGGCAATTCCGAATTGCCCCAAGATCACCCCGATTACATCGCCGCTCGC
>JAKFWB010000184.1 GCA_021732945.1 Porphyrobacter sp. | reverse complement strand
TCTATAGCCCCACAAACAAAAACCCGGCCGGGCCATTTGGCCAGACCGGGTTTTGTGCATTCCGAAGGGGGAAGCCACCGGGCCATCACAGCCCGGCGCTTTGTATTACTGGCCCGAAGCCGCGCCGATCGCGCCGCTCGGATCATAGTTGGTCGCATCCGGAGCGTAGTAATGCTCCTGCGCCCACAGATACCAGTTATCGACCACAGTGCCGGTCAACAGGATGCCGATCCCGCCGGTCAGCGTGGTCAGCACCGCGAACCACCAGGCCCAGCGGTGGATGGACTCAAACGTCGCATTGAAGCCCATCACCCAGCGCCAGAACAAGGCGCCGCGTTCAGCTGCCGTGCCGCGATCGGTGATCTGTTCGATCTCGCGCTCACCGCCGTAACGGCCAAGGGCAAGGATCGTCGCCCCGTGCATCGCGAACAGAACGGCCGACCCGTAAAGGAAGACAATCGAGAGCGCGTGGAACGGATTGTAGAACAGGTTGCCATAGACCAGCGAGAAATTGTTGGTCCAATCAAGGTGGCTGAAGATGCCGTAAGGCACCGCCTGCGACCAATCACCCAGCAACATCGGGCGGATGAAGCCCAGCACCAGGAACAGCCAGATCGCCGAGGCGAAGGCCCAGGGAATATGCATCCCCATGCCCAGCGCCTTGGCCCGCATATAAGTGCGGGTCCACCAGCACAGCACCGAAATTGTCAGGAACGCGCCGGTCAGGATGAACCAGCCGCCTTCCTTCAGTGGCACAAACATGCTGAAGCCATATTCCGGCCCCGGCGGGTTCAGCGAAAGCCAGAACAGCTCGCGCATGAAGACCTGCGGGCTCCACCCGGCTTGCATCCAGAAATTGAACCCGATGATCAGGAACGCCGCCGTGCCAAAGGCAAGGCTGATCGTGCCCAGCAGGCCCAGATAGACCGGGCCGATCTGGGCCTGGCCCAGTTTGCCCATCCAGTAATTGTGACCGGTCAGGGCAATGCGCCCTTCGCTGCCGTCGAGGTGCGGGACGCCCATTTCGGGCGATCCCTGTACTTGCACCTGGGTAAAGATGTTTTGATATGTCGCCATGATTCAGGTGCTCCTCTCAGGCCCAGATCGGAATCTTCTTCCAGAAATCCCAGAATTCGATCCAGCTGCCGACATACAGAGTGCCGGAAATGACGATGCAGACAGCGCTCCAGAACGCGGCAGATAGCGCGAGGAAGAGCCCCACCCGGTGAATACCCAGCGTGCCGACCGAATAGCCGATGAAGTCCCGGAAATAGGTATCTTCATATTCCGGCGTCTTCACGTCGGTTCCGCCGGTGGTGTTGACCGCCGACAGCACCAGGCCGCCGTGCAGCGCGAGCGCGAGAACGTTCGTGAAGAAGAACGAAATCGCGATCATGTGGACAGGGTTGTAGTGGAAATTGCCAAAGGCATAGCCTACGCCGGACACCCATTCGAGGTGAGTCCAGATACCATAGGGGAAGCCATTGCCCCATGCCCCCATCCACATCGGACGGATCACGTTGAGCGTGACATAGGCCAGCACCGCGACGCTGAAAGCGATCGGGACATGATAGCTCATGCCCAGCTTGCGCGAGATTTCCGCCTGCCGTCCGACCCACGAACAGAACGCCACCACCGCACAGGCGGTGATGATTTGCCAGTACCCGCCCTCATTGAGCGGAGCCATGGAAAGGCCGTATTCGACCGGGGGCGGGTTGATCGAAATGAGCCAGGGGTTGAGTGTCGGACCCTGCGTCGCAGCGGCGAATATCAGCATGGTGCCAAGCAAGGCACTGATCGCCGTCGTCACTCCAAAGAATCCGACATAAAACGGCCCGACCCAGAAATCGAAAAGGTCGCCGCCGATTAATGTGCCACCGCGCACGCGGTATTTCCGCTCGAAACTAAGGAGCGCCATAGGTCCATCCTCCCCGCCACTGCGGCGGGCGCTTGAATTGCCGAACAAGTGTTAGGAGGCAGGCAGGCGAACCTGCCCCCTCACATTCGAGCAGGTGCTATCCCGCCGCCGGAGCTTCCGACGATTCGATAGCGGCCTGAACCGGCGCAGCCACGCCAGGAGCGCGCTCGAGCCAGTTGTAACGATCCGTGCTGAGCAGGATGAAGTGGATGGTGAACGCCAACACGGCGAGGGCCACATGCATGCCCACGAGCACGCGACGGATGTCAAAATAGAACCAGATTCTCCACATGGGAAAGTCCTTTCGTAAGATTGGTGATTAGCGAGGCAGTCCGGCGCAGAGCCGGGGGTAGCCGATTACTGGCCGAAACCAGCGCCAAACCAGGGCTTGTAGGCCCACATGAAGGCATGAGCGACAAGCGCGATCACCACGTAAAGGGTGAAGGTGCCCATGAAGCCCTTGTGGATTTCCTGTGCCTCTTCAGGCGTCAGGTGAGTTCCGATACGTTCGTTCATCGGGTTTTCTCCGTTCAGTTGGGTATGATTGAGAGCCCGAAAGCTCCCTTCGGCGTCCCCGCGTGATCCCCCACGTGGATTGGAGAGCCCCCTCGAAGGGGGCATGGGATTGTGCCGGTGCGGTGGTGAGCCGTATCAGCGACAAAGGGTTGGATTGGGCGCGCATCATGCTCCCGCTCCTTCAAGCAGTGCCTCAAATTTGCTGGATTCGAGGCAATCTGCGGTAACTGTTGCTGCGCCGTGGCGCCGCGCGGTGCGTTCGGCGGTATCGCGCAGGCGCTTGGCCGCCGAAATCCGCACCAGCACCGGCTGGGCTTCGACCAATTGGTCAAGCTTGGCCTTGGCGTCATCATCCCAGGCCAATTGCGCCTGATTGCGCGCCGGGGTGGCGTCGACCTTGTCGAGCTCGGTGCCGAGCGGCAGGATGTGGAACAGCGCGTCAAACAGCGCATTGCACACTTCCTGCACCAGATAGGTCGCGCCCGAATAGCCCATGAAGGGCGTGCCGGTGTGGCGACGGATCGCCGCTCCGGGGAAGCTGGCCGGGATGAACTGCGTGCTCGGTCCGAACCCGCCGCCCGCCTTTTCCGCCAGATACATCCGTTCATTATAGCTGCCGAACATGACCAGCGGCGGGTTGCTGTGCAGCGATGTGCGCACCGCGTCATTATCGGTCTTTACCCCGGCGCAGCGCGAGGCTGCGATGGTGCAGGGCAGGCCCATGTCGTCTTCGAGGAACTGGCGGATGCCGCGCGCATAGGTTTCATTGGCGACGATGCCAAAACTGGCCGTGCCAAAGAAATCCTGCGTCACTGAGCGCCACAGATCCCACAGCGGCTTGATGGTGGTATGCTTCTCGCGCTCGATGAAGGGTTCGGGATCAAGGCCGAGTTCGGCGGCGAGCGCGCGCAGGAACTTGGTGGTCTGGGTGAGCCCGATGGGGGCCTGGAAATAGGGCCGTTCCAGCGTTTCGCACAGGTTGCGGCCGAACTCGCGGTACATGCAGACATTCGCGTCGGCTGTACCAAGCTTGGAGATGTCGGCAAGGTGCGTGCCGAGCGGGAAGACCACGCCCACTTCTGCACCAATGCCTTCGATCAACCGGCGGATCTCAGCCAGATCGGATGGCATGTTGAACATGCCGTAGCTGGGGCCGATGATGTTGACGCGCGGCTTCTCGCCCTCACGCCGCTCACGCGCGGCGGGCACCTTCTTGGGGCCGAATTCGGTCCACAGCCAGGTCAGCGCGCGGTCAGCCGATTGCCACTGATCCTCGTCAATGGTGCGCGGCAGGAAGCGCTTGATGTTGGTGCCTTCGGGCGTGACGCCGCCGCCAATCATCTCGGCGATGGAACCGGTCACCACCACGGCGGGCAGTTCGGGGTCGAGGGTTTTCCACGCGCGCTTCATCGCGCCTTCGGTGCCGGTCTTGCCCAGCTCTTCCTCGCCAAGGCCGGTGACGACGATGGGGAGTTCATGCGGGGGCAGGGCGTCGGTGTAGTGCAGCACCGAGGTGACGGGCAGGTTCTCGCAGCCGACCGGGCCGTCGATGATGACCTGCAACCCCTTCACCGCAGTGAAGACATAGGTGGCGCCCCAGTAGCCGCCGGCCCTGTCGTGATCGAGGACGAGCGTCATGATCCGATCGCCTCCGAAGCCTTGCGCGCCGCTTCGTTGAGGGCCGCGTATTTCTTGCGGAACTTGGGCCGGTCGACCGGGGTATCTTCCCACACGCCTGCCGCATGTTCGGTGCCGACGCCTTCGAAGAAGTCGCGCATCGCATCAAACCGCGCCTTGTTGCCCATCGCCGCGTTGATCACCGTGGCGAGGCTGCCAGCGCCCGCCGGGCCCATCAGCGGCCGTGCCGAGATAAGGTTGGTGAAGTAAAGCGAAGGGATCGCGCGCGACTTGGCATATTGCACCACAGGCGTGGTGCCGATGGCGAGATCGGGGCGGTATTCTTCGACCGCAGCAATGTCTTGTTCCAAGCTGGCGCGGAACTGCACGTGCACGCCGCGCGCTTCGAGCCATTCGCGGTCGGGATCCGACCACTTGGTGCGCGGGCAGGCCGAGCCGACATAGGGCACATCCGCACCGCTTTCGACCAGCAGGCGGGCAACCAGCAGTTCGGAACCTTCATAGCCCGAGACCGTGATGCGACCCTTGATCGGCATCGCGGACAACGCGCCCTTGCAGGCGGCGATCATGGTGTTCTTGACCGCGTCGACCTTGTCCTGCGGCAGGCCCAATGTGTCACCGATGGATTGCAGCCACGCCGCCGTGCCATCTGCGCCGACCGGAGCGGAACCGATGATCGGGCGTCCGGCGGCTTCGAATTCGCGGATGCTGGCGGTGTAGAACGGGTGGATCGCGGCGACCACTGCGCAATCGAGCGCAGCGTAAAGCTCACGCCATTCGCGGGTCGGCACGACCGGGCCAGCGGCGAGGCCCAGCGGCGCGAGCATTTGCCCGATCACCACCGGATCAGCCGGGAACATCTCGCCCAGCAGCGTCACCGTCGGCAGATCAGACCGTTCACGCGGCGCGGCGACCGGGCCAGCATTGACCTCTTCGCGCGCGTAATTGAGCATCGCGCCGGCCAACACGTCCTTGGCTTCGGCGTGGGTCGGGATGCCGAAGCCCGGCACATCAATGCCGATAATCCGCACGCCGTTGATCGCCTTGCCCAGCAGCCGCAGCGGCACGCCGCTCGCGGTGGGGACGCACAGGTTGGTGACCACGATCGCGTCGTAGTTCTCCGGATCGGCGAGACCTTCGACCGCTTCCTTGATGTCTTCGAACAGCTTGCCAGTGACCAGCGTTTCGCTGGAGAAGGGCACATAGCCCACCGTCCGCCGCGCGCCGTAGAAGTGCGAGGTGAAGGTCAGCCCGTATACGCAGCAGGCCGAGCCTGCCAGCACGGTCGCCGTGCGCCGCATCCGCAGCCCCACCCGGAGTGACCCGAAGGCCGGGCACATGCTCTGCGGCTGATCATGCGGGCCGACCGGATAATCGGCGGCATATTGATCGAGAATGTCGCTTTTGCCCGCGTCACGCGAAGCATCGCGCATCGTGTCCTTGGAAGAACACGCGCCAGCCGCAGCCGCCC
>JAKFWB010000517.1 GCA_021732945.1 Porphyrobacter sp. | reverse complement strand
AGGCTTCCACAAGCTCAGCCCGAACGGAGATTTTTTTTAACGTCGAGGCCACCTCCCCCATCCTGCTGTTCGATTCCGGCGTTGGCGGGCTGACCGTCTATGACGCCTTGCGCGAAGTGCTGCCCGATGCCTCGGTGATCTACGCTGCCGACCTTGCCGGCCTGCCCTATGGCACCAAGACCGAGGCGCAGATTGCCGCGCGCGTCGCCGGATTGCTCGGGCGGATGGCTGAGCGGTATCAGCCGCGCCTCGCCTGCATCGCCTGCAACACTGCCTCCACCATTGCGCTCGGCATGGTGCGCGAGGTGCTGGAGATCCCGATTGTCGGCACCGTCCCCGCGATCAAGCCCGCCGCTGCGCTGACGCAGACCGGCACCATCGGCTTGGTCGGCACAGAGGCGACGATCCGGCAGGCCTATGTCGATGATCTCGAAGCGCGCTTTGCCCAAGGCAAGCGCCTGCTGCGCATCGCCGCCCCAGGCCTCGTCGCCGCCGCTGAAGCCAAGCTGCGCGGGCAACCGGTGGACCCTACGCTGATCGCCGATGTCCACGCGCGGCTGATGGCTATGCCCGGGGCTGCGGATATCGACACGCTGGTGCTTGCCTGCACCCACTTCCCACTACTGGCCGAGGAACTCGCCGCCGCGTTCGGAGAAGAGGTCAAGCAAGTCGATGGGGCGCAAGGCATCGCGCGGCGAATCGCCCATCTGCTCGAAGGGCAGGGCTTCGCCGCATCTGGCCCCAATCGCTTCGTGATCACTGGGCCGATGAGCGGCACCGAGGGGCTAGAGGCGGCGCTCACACCGCGCGGCTTTGGCCCGGCCGAGGTGTTCTGAATCGCGCACGAAGCCCCAAGCAAACCCTTGCGAAACACTCGCAAAGATCGCTGTGGCAAAAGCGCTTGCGCGCACCTAAATAACCGCGAAACCAACCGCCGCCTTGGGCGTTAAGGCGGGACAGAATTCCGGCAGGAACCGCGCCCGCCCCTGCGGCCGCGAGAGCAGCGAGACGCGAGTGAACTACGATCAGATTTTTGATTCCGCGATCGACCGGCTGCACGAGGAAGGCCGTTACCGCGTCTTCATCGACATCCTGCGCAACAAGGGCGCCTACCCCAACGCGCGCTGTTTTCATGGGCATAATGGCCCCAAGCCGATCACGGTGTGGTGTTCCAACGACTATCTGTGCATGGGCCAGCACGACAAGGTGATCGGCGCGATGGAAGCCGCGCTGCATGATGTTGGCGCGGGTTCGGGCGGCACGCGCAACATCGGCGGCAACACGCACTTGCATGTGCAGCTCGAAAACGAACTCGCCGATCTCCACGGCAAGGACGCAGCGCTGCTGTTCACCTCCGGCTATGTGTCGAACGACGCGACGCTTTCGACGCTGGCCAAGCTGCTGCCGGGCTGCGTGATTTTCTCCGACGCGCTGAACCACGCCAGCATGATCGCCGGCATCCGCAATTCGGGCTGCGAGAAGATGGTATTCCGGCACAATGATGTCGCGCATCTCGAACAATTGCTCGCCAGCGTGGACATCAACACGCCCAAGCTGATCGCGTTTGAAAGCGTCTATTCGATGGACGGCGATATCGCCCCGATCCACGCGATCTGCGACCTCGCCGAAAAATACAACGCGCTCACCTATATCGACGAGGTTCACGCGGTCGGTATGTACGGCGCACGCGGCGGCGGGATTTCGGAGCGCGATAACGCCGCGCACCGGATCGACATTATCGAAGGCACGCTGGGCAAGGCGTTCGGCGTAATGGGCGGCTATATCGCAGCGAGCACCAAGGTGGTCGATTGCATCCGCTCCTATGCGCCGGGCTTCATCTTCACCACGTCGCTTTCGCCGGTGCTGGTGGCGGGCGTGCTCGCATCGGTGCGGCATCTGAAAGAGAGCAGTGTCGAACGCGATGCGCAGATGCGCGCCGCCGCCATGCTCAAACTGAAGTTCGGCGAAGCAGGCCTGCCGGTGATGGATTCGGTCACCCACATCGTGCCGCTGATGGTGGGCGATCCGATCCGCGCCAAGAAGATCAGCGATATCCTGCTGGCCGAATACGGCGTCTATGTGCAGCCGATCAACTTCCCCACCGTTCCGCGCGGCACCGAACGCCTGCGCTTCACGCCGGGGCCGCACCACACCGAACCGATGATGGACGAGTTGACAGCGGCGCTGGTGGAAATCTGGGACCGGCTGGAGTTGCGGTTGGCTGAGGCGGCGTAAGCGATGCGCTGGAGCAAGCTGCGCAAGCTGGTCAAAGACAGGTTCGCGCCCGAGGTGCGTGACCGGCTCGACATCAACAGCGCCGCTTATGGGGCTTGTACCTGCGGTCACGCGTGGTTGACTTGGGACGGCGAAGTCATCGCGAATTTCTGCACGCGCGCCTATGGCAACGTCGGTGGCTATCTTCCCGATGCGGCACCGCGACCGCCCGGCCCCAGTGAACTTGTAGGGTATGGAGAATTCAGCCGTCAGGACGCCTATCATGCTTGCTGGGCACTGGTGCACGATCTTTCGGTCGATGAGGCTCTGTTTGATGATGATCCGTTGGTCAGAACGCTGGCCATTGTCGATGCGCGGTTAGGCAAGCGGCGTCTGGCCAAGATTGATCCCGATGGACTTCATCCGCTCGCACGCCATATGTTGGCGCTCCGCCTCGAAGCAGGACGCAAATCTCGCATTCCAAGCCCAGCGACTGCCACGAACCTCACGCACGCTTTGTAACGCAGCGGCGCTGAGCTAACGCAGCTCCCGAAACCAGATTCGGGAGAGACAAGTGAGCGGCACGCCTGACCAGACTTACGCTGAGATCGTCCTCGGGCGGCGTTCTATTCGCGGCTATCTCGACAAGCCCGTCCCGCGCGCTTTGATCGAGGATATCCTCGCGATGGCCATGCGCTCGCCCACCTCGATGAACACCCAGCCGTGGCATTTTCACGTCATCACCGGCGAACCGCTCGACCGCATCCGCAAGGGCAACACCGAACGCATTCTCGCGGGCGAGCCAGACAGCCGCGAATTCCGCCGGGGGGAACCCTTCTCCGGCGTCCATCGCGACCGGCAGGTCGAAGTCGCCAAGCAATTGTTCGGCGCGATGGGGATCGAGCGCGACGACAAGGATGCACGGCAGGACTGGGTGCTACGCGGCTTCCGCCAGTTCGACGCGCCGGTCTGCGTGATCGTCACCTATGACCGCGAACTTGGCACGTCCGACGACACCGCCTTTGATTGCGGCGCGGTAACGACGGCGCTGGTCAACGCGGCGTGGTCGCGGGGCTTGGGCTGCGTGATCAACTCGCAAGGGATCATGCAATCGCCGGTTGTGCGCGAGCATGCAGGCATCCCGGATGATCAGGTCATCATGAAGGCGGTGGCGCTCGGCTGGCCCGATCCCGACTTCCTGGCGAACGCGGTGGTATCCTTCCGCAAAAGCGTGGACGAGGCGGCGCGGTTTGTGGGGTTTGATTAGAGGCCTAGATAATCAAAGGATTTATTGGTAGCCCCTCGGAAAAGGGGAGTTAACTTGACCGACACCGTAATTGCAGTCGTGCTCATCATCTGGCTGTTGGCCGCTCCGATATTTGGCATACTGCTGATCTTATCAGGCCGAAAGCAGAAGGCGCTAAAGGCTGAAATCGTCCAACTCGATGGAGAAGTTGCAGCCTTAAGAGCGAAGCTTTCAGTGTTAGAAAATGAACGGCTTCCACTCACAATCGTCGAGCAAAAAGCTGCCGCCCTTGATCGAGACCTCATTCAACGGCAGCTAGAAGCGAATCAGGCTCTCGACAGGCTGAGAGCGGAGACTGAGGAAGTTCGCGCTAACTACAAAGAAAAGCGGGAGAAGCTTAACGAGCTCCTGAAGGAAGTCGCCGTCTATGATGAAAGGCTCTCATTTGCTGAGCTTGGCGTCTATGAGCCACATTTTGATTTCACAGATAGCGAACAATATAAAGACGCTATCAAGAGTGCGCGCTCCAACCAAAAGGCAATGATTTCTGCTAACGCAGCTGTAAACATACCCCGCAACTGGACAGTCAATGGGAGTGAAGCCCAAGGTCTCACTATTATTAACCGTCAAATGCGACTTACCCTCCGCGCCTTCAATAACGAGTGTGAGGCGGCGATTGCTAATACGCGATGGAACAACGTCAATGCGATGGAAGCACGCATTCAGAAGTCGGCGCAGGCTATTGACCGGACGAATGCATCAATGGGCTTGTCAATTTCGCCTACTTATCTTGCACTGAGGCTTGAGGAACTATTTCTAACCCACGAGTTCCGCGAAAAACAAAAAGAAGAAAAAGAGGAGCGCGCTGAGATGGCGCGAGCCGAACGCGAGGAAAAGAAGCTGATAGCCGAAGCGTTGGCGGCAGAAAAAGAGGAACAAAGATACCAGTCTTTGCTTGATAAAGCTCGCCAAGAAGCCGCACTTAAATCTGATGATGCACGACTGATGGCTAAGATTGCGGAGCTTGAGATGGCGTTGCAGGAGGCGCACTCAGCATCTGAAAGAGCTAGAGCCATGGCAGAGCATACCAAGACTGGCTATGTTTACATCATCTCCAATGTGGGCTCATTCGGTGAAGAGATTGTGAAAATCGGATTGACGAGGCGCTTGAACCCAGACGATCGAGTGAAGGAACTGGGTGACGCAAGCGTTCCGTTCTCGTTTGACACTCATGCAATTATCTATTCGGAGGAAGCCCCAGCCCTTGAAGCAGCGTTGCATAGAGAATTCGAGAAAAATCCGGTCAACGCAGCGAACCTCCGGAAAGAATTTTTTAGGGTTGGGCTTGATGAAGTCCAAGAGGCTGTGAAACGCCTTGCACCAGGGGCAAGTTTTTTCTCAGATCGTGAGTCGCAAGAGTATCAAGAGACCTTAGCCATGCGTAACCAACTGCTGGCGCAGTCAAACATAATTCAGGACATAGAACGTTTCCCTGATGAAATCTGATCACCGCAAGCTCACCACATTATCGCTCGCTTCGCGCACGCGGGTGCCGTTGAACAGGCTCATCATCGGCTCATCAGCGACTGTGACGACAGCGGCATTGCCGTAGCCGTTAAAGCCGGTCTTCATCGCCGCGCCGTAAGCGCCGATCATCCCGACTTCGATATAGTCGCCAGCCTGAATATCCGCCGGGAGCCGGAACGGGCCCTTCATGTAGTCGGCATCGTCGCAGGTCGGGCCATAGAAGGCGAAATCTTCGTCCTCTTCGATCAGATCATCTTCCAGCGCACGCACGGGGAAGCGCCATGCGACATGCGCCGCATCGTAGAGCGCGCCGTAAGCGCCATCATTGATGTAAAGCTCTTCGCCGCGGCGCTTGTTAACCTGCACGATCATCGAGGAATACTCGGCCGAAAGCGCGCGGCCGGGTTCGCACCACAGCTCGGCGTTGTAGGCGATCGGCAGCGCTTCGAAGTGCTTGGCGATGATCGCGAAGTAATCCTCCATCGGCGGCGGTTCGAGCCCCGGATAGGCGCTCGGGAAACCCCCGCCGACATCGATCATGTCGATGACCACCGAAGCCTCGGCAATCGCCGC
>JAKFWB010000530.1 GCA_021732945.1 Porphyrobacter sp. | reverse complement strand
TCGTCCGAAATCCGCACAGCGTGCTCGGTATCCTCGATCTCGCCGACGAAACCGGGGACGACATTGACGCCGGCCTTCATCGCGAGTTTCTTGGACTCGATCTTGTCGCCCATCGCCGCAATCGCGCCCACCGGCGGGCCGATGAAGGCGATGTTCTCTTTCGCCAGCGCCTCGGCGAAGGAGGTGCGTTCCGACAGAAAGCCGTAGCCGGGGTGCACGGCCTCAGCCCCTGTCTGCTTGCAGGCGGCGATGATCTTGTCGGCGATCAGGTAGGACTCTGCCGCCGGAGAAGGCCCGATATGCACCGCCTCGTCCGCCATGGCGACGAAGGGAGCGCGCGCATCAGCATCGGAATAGACCGCGACGGTCTTGATCCCCATTTTCCGCGCGGTGGTGATAACCCGGCAGGCGATCTCGCCGCGGTTGGCAATCAGGATTTTCGAGAACAAGGGTGAGACCTCTCTCCAAGGGGCTTTTTGTGCCGGTGGCTATGCCGAGGGATTGCGCGCGCTGCAAGCTAGCGGATTTGGGGCGTCATTCCGGGAAGGTGACCAGTTCCTTGAGTTCTCGCGTCCGCATGCGCGTGAGCACCACCAAGCAACCCACTTCAAGCATCGGTGCAGCGCTGCCACCGCGCGCATGATACCTTTCGAGCGTGCAGTGTCCGTCGCGATAGGTCAGCCACCCACGTTGCGCCTCGAGCAGGCTTTCGAACCAACCCGGGCTTGTATCGCCTTCGCGCTTGTACGGCGCATAGTCGGCATCGCGCTCCTTCATGGCGGCGACTGTGACTTTCCACTGTGCGTTCAGTTCGGCATCGGCGATCTGGAACTCGCACCAGTCGCGCTGGTTCATTTCCGGTTGGATACTCCTATCGGCTTCTTCCTGATTACACTCGTGCAGGGGCTCGGCGGATTGCAGCAGCAGGGAAAGAAAGAGCGTGGCGATCATACGGCGTTCCTTTCGGCGTAGGCGATCAGGCTGTCAGCATAAGCGGGTGCCCCGCGCCGGTCACCCTCGCCGCTCACCAGCGTCTGCACCGCGCGGCCAAGCATGGCGATGTTGGCGGTGGAGAGATTGCCGAGCGGTTCGACATAAATTCCGATGCCGAACAGGATCGCGCCCGTCTGCGGGAGCCGCCGAAGGGTCTGGCGTTCGGAGCGCACGAACAGGGTCTCGCCAGCGTTCTCCGGCGTGACATGGGCGAAGGCTTCTTGCGGCGGGCGGTCGGGCAGCCAGCGGCGTTCTCCGGTGGCCGCGATAAACCAGTTGCACCGCGCGTAGATGGGGCCGGTGCGCAGGGTTTCCATGAAGCGGTCGACCCCGGTGGCGAGTTGCTCCTCATAGCCCGCGATGGGCGCATGGAGCGCGCGCAGGGGGAGGCCGATTTTCTCAGCGGGGTGCCAGTCTGATGGCCATGCGACCGCCGCGCCGATCAGGCGGTAGACGTCCTCGCCCTCGCGTTTGGTCAGGAGGCAGAGGTCTTCGTGTGTGGCGAGCGCGGCTTCGGGCAGCGCACCTTGCGTGCCCAGCATGTCGGCGAGTTCGCGGCCGGGAGCGTCCACCTCGGGCGTGAGTTGCACCCCTTGCGGCCAATCGGCGAAGCCTGCCGCCCGCGCCGCCAGATCGGGCGCAGGATCGCGCCACTCATGCTCCTCCAGCTTGACCAGCCCCATGCGCAACTGCCCACCCCCGCGCGCTTTGGGGAGCAGCGTGTTGACGTTGAAGCCGAGGGTCATTGTCCCCTAAACCGTTCATGCTGAGCTTGTCGAAGCACTGCCCTTTTTCCTTTCACGCGCTACACTGAAAGAAAAGCAGCCCTTCGACAAGCTCAGGGCGAACGGGAAAAGGGGCTACCCGCCCCGCCGCTCGCAGCGGAGCACCATGCCGAATTCGTCCAGCCAATCCGCCTTGGTCGGGAGCAGATATTGCAGCGCCTCGGGCAGCAGGCCGTGAAGGCTCGTCGCATGACGCAATTGCGTGCGGCGGTCCGAGAAGCAGTAAGGTTGCGCGGGTGTCAGGTTGGCGAGCAGCCGCTCCATGCCGGTTTCAGTCGCCCCGCCCTCATCCGCAAGGCTGAGGTAGAGCGGCGGGCGCACGGTATGGCGGTAATCGCCGGTGGTGCTGGCCAGCCACTGCGAAAGGCTCTCGCCATCCCATTGCAGGCTCGGCGAGATCGCCGCGTAGCCGGTGAACAGGCCGGGTGTGACCGCCCAGGTTTCGACCACGAAATGCCCCGCCGCACTTTCGCCGACCAGAAACGCGGTGCCATCATGGCGATAGCGCGCCTCGACCATCGGCTTGACGGTGCCTGCGATCCACGCGCGGAAGGACGCGCCCTCGCCTGCGGTGGGGTATTTTGCGCGCTCAGCTGCATCGCCGGTGGGTGGGAGCAGTTCGCGCTGGCGGTCCTTGGTCTCGATTCCAACGATAATCGCATCCCGGCTGCGCCCCCACAGCGCGCCCCAGCGCATCAGGCCTGCGCCCATCATCAGATCCTGTTTCATCGCCCCGTCGAGCAGGTAGATCACCGGCCAGCGCTTGTCCGGCTCGGCGGCGTAATCGGGCGGCAGGATGATGTTGACGCTGCGCTCGGCTCCCAAGGCCTCCAGCACCACGGTCTCGCCAATGGTCAGGGGCTGCGGCTCGGGCGCGGGGGCCGCTGCGAGGGCCGCTGCGGCAAGGAAGGCGAAGACCATAACGCAAACTCCGTTCGCCCTGAGCTTGTCGAAGGGCTGCACTTCTCTTTGGAGCCGTTCTTGCCGTAAGAAAAGACGGCCCTACGACAGGCTCAGGGCGAACAGTTATGATTTAAGCCACCCCCGCCTTGCACGCCCTAGCCGGTTCCTCGCCCTTGAGCGCGGTGAGGCCGAGCTTGGCAAACAGCGCGCCGTCCTTGTCATCGCCCGCGTTGGGCGCGGTCAGCAGCTTGTCGCCGGTGAAGATCGAATTCGCGCCGGCGAGGAAGCACAGCGCCTGCGTCGCCTCGCTCATGGATTCCCGCCCCGCCGACAGCCGCACCATCGAGCGCGGCATGGTGATGCGCGCGACCGCGACCGTTCGGACGAACTCGATATCGTCGATCTTGGCGAGCGGCGTGTCGGCCAACATATTGCCCAGCACCGTGCCCTTGACCGGCACCAGCGCGTTGACCGGCACGCTCTCCGGGTGCTGCGGCAGCGTGGCGAGGGTGTGGACGAAGCCCACCCGGTCCTCGCGCGTCTCCCCCATGCCGACGATCCCGCCGGAACAGACGTTGATCCCCGCCTTGCGCACATGGTCCAGCGTATCGAGCCGGCACTGGAAATCGCGGGTGGAGATGACGCGCTCGTAATACTCGGGCGAACTGTCGATATTGTGGTTGTAGTAATCGAGCCCCGCCTCGGCCAGCATCTCGGCCTGATGCGGTTCGAGCATTCCCAGCGTCATGCAGGTCTCAAGGCCCATGTCGCGCACGCCCTTCACGATCTCGACAATTGCAGGCATTTCGCGGTCCTTGGGGTTGCGCCACGCCGCGCCCATGCAGAACCGCTGCGAGCCTGCATCCTTCGCCTGCGCCGCGCGCTGGAGCACGGCCTGCACGTCCATCAGTTTTGTGGCCTCGACGCCGCTGTCGGCATGGACCGACTGCGAGCAATAGCCGCAATCCTCCGGACACCCGCCGGTCTTGATGCTGAGCAGGGTGCACAGCTGGACTTCGGTGGCGGGGTGATAGGCGCGGTGGACGCTGGCGGCCTGAAACAGCAGCTCAGTGAAGGGCTGGTCGAAGAGGGCCGCGATTTCGGTGCGGGTCCAGTCGGTGCGGGGGGCGTGAGACAAAGGCTTTATCCTACCTGTTTCCATCAATGAGCGCCTCGGCGTGGCGCAATTCGGCTAGCCGCAGTCGCGCAAGACGCAAGAGACATTTCTGACGCAAGGTATCCGTCCCGCTGCCGCCACGCGCGGCTGTGGCTTCAAGCTCGCACTGTCCGTCTGCATAGCGCAACCAGTTTTCCTGCGACCTGGCGAGATGGCGGGCCAGCTGTGTCTTGTCGTCAGCCGTCAAGGAGTCCGGCGCGTACCGGCTGTATTCTTCGTCAGCCGCCACGACCATCTTCCGGGCCTTCGCCATCTCTGCGTCCGCCTCTGCCCGAGCTGAAATGGCGAGTTGCCTGAAGCACTCCGTATAAGCCGCATTGGATGTAACATCGACGCAGTCTTCTGGCTCGCCCGACGAAGTGACCGTCACAGCGGGCGCACTGGTTTCGGCCGCCACCGGACCCGCGTCATCAGGTGCACAACTAGCGAGCAGCGAGGTGGCAATGATCATCTGGCCCAACTGAACAACGGAGGCGGGACACTTGGGCATATCAATACTCCGTTCGGTATGAGCTTGTCGAAGCCCTGTCCTTCCCCTTGTTACTGCAAGACAAAGCGAAAGGCAGCCCTTCGACAAGCTCAGTGCGAACGGATGTGGGGAAACCCTACTCCGCCGCCTCGTCCAGCCCCTCGCCCAGCGGCGGCATGTTGTGGCCGAGCAGCACCAGAATATCCGCCGCGCATTCCACCACGTTGGAGCCGGGGCCATAGATCCCCTGCACGCCAGACTCGCGCAGGTAGTCGTAATCCTGCGGGGGAATTACGCCGCCTGCGGTGACCTTGATGTCGCCGCGACCGGCTTCACGCAGCAGGCGGATCAGTTCGGGGATCAGGGTCTTGTGGCCTGCCGCGAGGCTCGACGCGCCGACCACATCGACATCGTGTTCAAGTGCCATTGCGACGGATTCCTCGGGCGTCTGGAACAGCGGGCCGGAGATCACCTCGAAACCCATGTCACCGAACGCGCTCGCGATCACATTCGCGCCGCGATCATGCCCGTCCTGCCCCATCTTGGCGACCATGATCCGGGGCGCGCGGCCCAGACGGCGGCCGACGGCTTCCACGCCGTCCAACACCTGCGCCCAGCGGCGGTCGAATTCATAGGCGCTGGCATAGACCCCGCTGACCGGCGCCGGCGTCGCATCGTGGCGGCCGAAGACCTCTTCCATAGCCGCGGAAATTTCGCCGAGGGTGGCGTCGTGGCGGGCGCATTCGACGGCCAATGCCAAAAGATTGTGCGCCCCCGCGAAGGCGGGGGCCTCAGACGAGGGAGCGCCTTGCCGACTGAGGTCCCCGCCTGCGCGGGGACTCACAATGGGACTCACGCGCGCACCCGCCGTCAACGCCGCCAATGCCGCCCTGCACGCGGCCTCGTCGCGGCCTTCGCGCACCTTGGCGAGGCGCGCGATCTGGCCGGTGCGGACCATCTGGTTATCCACCTCCAGCGTCTCTAGCGCGTCCTCGGCGTCCTTGCGGTACTTGTTGACCCCGACGATCACCGTCTCGCCCATATCGACCTTGGTCTGCTTTTCCGCCGCCGCGCGCTCGATCGCGGCCTTGGGCGCGCCGGTGGCGACATAGGCGGTCATGCCGCCCGCCGCGTCGACCTCGGCCATCATCGCCTCGGCCTCCGCCACCAATGTCGCGGTCAGCGCCTCGATGTAATGCGAGCCGCCGAGCGGGTCGACGACGTTGCAGATGCCACTTTCTTCTTGCAGCACCAGCTGGGTG
>JAKFWB010000332.1 GCA_021732945.1 Porphyrobacter sp. | reverse complement strand
CAAATCGAAAAACTCTACGCCCGCCTTGTTGCGACACGCGCCGCCATGCGGTTCGCCGACTTCGAGCGCATCCTCAAGGCCTTCGGCTTCGAACTTGACCGCATCAATGGCAGCCACCACATCTACAAGCACGCGGAGGTTCCGCGCCGCCTCAGCATCCAGCCACGTGGCGGACAAGCAAAGCCCTACCAGATCGACCAGTTTCTTTATATGGTCGAAGAGTTCGGCCTCGAAATGAGCAAGTGATGGAACACCGTTACCACATCAATGTCTTCTGGTCTCAGCGCGACGAAAGCTGGGTGGCGGACGTGCCTGATCTGAAGTCCTGCGCCGCTTTTGGTGACACACCCGAAGAAGCGATTGCGGAGGCGCGATTGGCTGTTGATGCTTGGCTGGAGTCGGCGCGCGAGGGCGGACTGACAATCCCGGAAGCGCGCTATCGCCCGGCAAATTACGCTGCGGCTTGATCCGTGCCGCTTACACTCCGCCCATTTGACCCTGTTCGTCATCTCGAGACCGAGGAAGACATCTTCTATTATCTCGAGGCAGCGATGGAGGGAAATGATCCCAAGCACATCGCTCGCGCACTAGGCAATGTCGCGCGTTCCAAGGGCATGAGTGAGATCGCCAAGAAATCCGGCCTCGGACGGCAGGCGCTGTATCGAGCGCTTTCGGAAGACGGCAATCCTACGCTGGAAACCCTGCTTGGCGTGCTTGATGCGCTTGGATTGCAATTGACCGTGCAACCCCGCGCTGCCTAACACCCACCCCTTGAACCTCGCTCCCAAGCCTGCCACTCCCTACCAGCATGAACCCGCGTTTCCTCGCAGCACTCACGCTGTTCGCTATTGTGCCCGCCCAATGAACCGCGCCGCGATGTTGACATGCCTCACGCTGGCGTCCGCCCTCACCGCATGCAAACCGCCGCCGAGCGATGCGGTGGCGGCGCGGGCTATGCTCAGCCCTTCGGCTGCCGGGCCGTCACAGCCGCTCGCCTCGCCTGAAACCACTGGTGCAGTCTGGGCACAAAGCAAGCGGCCCATGCGGCTGGTTTACGGCGTGTCGGGCCAGCCGGTGCTGGTGTCGCTCGAATGTCTGGATGCAGCCACCCCGGCGGCGCGACTCAGGATCGCGCGCCATGCTCCGGCTGATCAAGGCGCGGGCGCGCTGTTGGCGCTGATCGGCAATCGCATGGTGGCGCGGATTGCGGTTGATGCGACGGAGCAAGGCAGCCGGACGATCTGGCAGGGCGAAGCCGCCGCCGCTCTTCCGAGCTGGGATGCTTTCGCCGATCCGGTGGATGCCACCATCACCGTGCCCGGCGCCGGGTTGGTGCGGCTCAATTCCAGCCCGCTGCCAGTGGAGCTGGTTACGGCGTGCCGGGGGCCGCAGCAGCCCGCGCTTCCAGCAAATCGGGGGTGAGCACCTGCGGCAATTGCTGCGGGGTCGCCGCGCCCGGCGCATACCACAGGTAAAGCGGCACGCCCGCTGCGCCTTGCTCGGTCAAGAAGGTGGTGATCACGGGATCGCGCACCGTCCAATCGCCCACCATCACCACCACGCCCGCTTCCTCAAACGCCGCGCGCACGGCGTCACGCTCGATCGAGGTGCTTTCATTGACTTTGCAGGTGACACACCAGTCGGCGGTAAACCACAGGAACACCGGCTTGCCGCTGGCGCGCGCCTTGGCCAGCGCATCGCGGCTGAAGGTCTGGGGGTGGTGGATGCTTTCCTTTGGCGCGGCCACCTTGGCCTCGTAGACGGATGGCAGCGCGATGACTGCAACGGCGAGGAACGGCGCGGCGATCAGGCCAAAGGCGGGCCAGGCCATCTTGCCCCCGCGTTGCAGGCGGCCCACCACCCACAGCGCGATCAGCACGCCGATCACCAGCACCAGCGCAATCAGCCCGAACGTCCGCCCGCCCAGCTGCACCGTCAGCCACACCAGCGCCAGCGCGGTCAGCCCCATCGGGATCGCCATGATCCGTCGGAACCGCTCCATCCACGCGCCCGGCTTGGGCAGCATGCGCCGCAGCGCGGGCACAAAGCCGAGGAGCAGGAACGGCAGCGCCAGCCCCAGTCCCAGCAGAGCAAACAGCAGCAGCGCCTGAGGCACTGGCAGCAGCAGCGCCGCACCCAACGCCGCCGCCATGAATGGCCCGGTGCAAGGCGTAGCGACAAAGGCGGCGAGCAGCCCGGTGGCGAACGCCCCGGCAGGCTTGCCCCCGCCGCTGACGCTTAGTGAAGGCAGTTCGAACAATCCGGCAAAGTTCGCGGTAATGGCAGCGGCCAGCACCAGCAGCGCCACGACCACGCCCGGCTCCTGCAACTGGAACGCCCAGCCGATCTGCTCACCCGCCGCGCGCAGCGCCAGCAGCAGGGCACCAAGCCCGACGCAGGCGAGTACCACACCTGCGGTATAGGCAAGCCCCTCGGCCCGCGCCTTGCTCTCGCTTTCGCTGGCGCGCGCAAGGCTCAGCGCCTTCAGGCTGAGGATCGGGAACACGCAGGGCATGATGTTGAGCAGCAGGCCGCCCGCCAGCGCGCCAAGGATCAGCGTCCATAGCGGCGGGATGACGGGAGCCTTGGCCCCGGCGATCACCTCACCCCCGGTCGGCACCGTGCCGAGCGCAGCGGCAAAGCGCACCCCGGCCCCGTCACCAAAGGCAAGAATGCCGCTCACCGCATCAGCCTTGGCGTCGCCAAATTCATCGAGCGGGATTTCCGCCACCAGCATGTCGCCCACCCGGCGAAAGGTCTGCGCGGCGGAATAAGCGACCAGCCGCTTGTTGGCGACAAACGCATGCGGATCGGACAGGCCCACGCTCGCAGGCAGGGGAATGCCGATGCGCAGGGTCTTGCCGGTGATTGCAAAGCTAGCGCGGGCATCGATCAGCGGCGCAACCTCGGCCCGCCAGCGTGCGAAATCACCGCCGGCTTGCGCGGTAAGGCTGGCTGATTGCGGTATGCAGATCTCGTCAGTGCAGGCGAGGTAATCGACGACGCCGGTGACCGGGCCGGGTCCGAAGGTGGCCGCGCTCGGCCCAGGAATCACCGGCACCAGCACGGTATGCGGCCCTTCGTAAACGTGGTTCATCAACCCGGCGATGATCAGCCGTTTAGGCACTGGATAGCGCGCTGCGCCCACTTCCCAATCAGGCGGCAGGTTGAGCGCCAGAACCATCCCCGAACCTGCATCGCCGGGGTTTGACCAGTACCCGTGCCATTCCGGCCCCTTGGGAACAAAGCGTAGCGCCAGCAGCCATTCCTTGCCCGCCACCGGCGCGCCATCGGCGTGGAGCGTGACCGGAATATTCTCCGACCCGATAAACCCTGCCTCAGGCGGCGCGGGTTGCGCATGGGCGGTGCTCGCCAGCAGGACGCTTGCGAGCACTGCAAGCACCCATGCAGCGAATTGTCGAATGGATGCGTGGATCATTCTTGCCTCGGACACTGCCCAACCTCTAGGCTGGCACGATACCATTCGCAATCGGAGCGGACAAAGTGACAGCGACATCAGACAAAACCTGCGACCTTGTAATCCTGGGGGGCGGGCTTGTCGGGATGACACTGGCGCTGGCGGCGGCGAAAAAGGGCATGTCGAGCCATGTGATCGACCGCGCTGACCCAGCAGAACTGACCGCCGAGGGCTTTGACGATCGGGCCACTGCGATCTCGACCGCGAGCTGGCACCTGTTCGAGAATATCGGGATTGCCGAAGGGCTCGATCAATTCGCCTGCGATATCGCCAGCATTGCGGTAACCGATCAGAACAAGCCCGGCAGGCTCGATTTCGAGCCCGGCCCTGAAGGCGGCACCTTGGGGCGGATGTTTCCTAACCGGCGCCTGCGGCTTGCACTGTTCGAAGCGGCAGCCAAGGAACCGCTCATCAACTGGATCGCCAAGGCTCATGTGACGCAGCGGGAGCGGAGCGAATATGGCGTGGCTGCGGTGTTGTCCGATGGCCAAAAGCTCAAGGGCCGCCTGATGATCGCCGCTGAAGGCCGCCAATCGCCTACCCGCGATGCGGCGGGCATCACGCTGGCCAAATGGGATTACGAGCATCGCGCGATCATCGCCGGGCTGACGCATGAAAAGCCCCACGCCAATGTTGCATGGGAAATCTTCTACCCCGCTGGGCCCTTCGCGCTTTTACCGCTCAATGATGATGCGGACGGTACGCACCGTTCCTCGCTGGTGTGGACCGTATCGGAAAGCGACGCGGCTGGCGTCACCAAGCTGGGGGACCGGGCGTTTCTGGCCGAGATCGAAAAGCGGATGGGCGGGGTGCTGGGCAAGGTGCTGAGCGTCGGTGCGCGGTCGTCCTATCCTTTGGGCTTCCACCACACCGCCAAGATCACCGCTGAGCGACTCGCGCTGATCGGTGATGCGGGGCACGGCATTCACCCGATTGCCGGGCAAGGCCTCAACCTCGGCCTGCGCGATGTTGGCGCGCTGGTTGAGGTGCTGGCCGATGGCGCGCGGCTGGGCCTTGATCCGGGCGATCCGGAACTGCTCAAGCGGTATGAAAACTGGCGCGGGCTCGATAGCTTCATGGTCGCGCTGGCGACCGATGGGCTGACGCGGTTGTTCGGCGTGCCCGGCGGCGCGGCCTCGGCAGTGCGGCGGCTGGGCATGGCGGCGGTGCAGCGCACGCCGATGCTGAAGGACTTCTTCATGAACGAAGCGCGCGGGGTGTCGGGCGATTTGCCTGCGATTTTGCGGGGTTGAGGCATCTTCAGCGAGCGCCCTTCGACAAGCTCAGGGCGAGCGAGCCATTTAACTAACCCCGCTCATCCTGAGCCTGTCGAAGGATGCTGCGCCCAAACCCGGACCTAAGGCAAAACCAGCGGGCTATTCACCTGCCGCATCGGATTGCCCGCCCCGTCGCGCAGGCCGCGCTGGTCGAGCACGGCAGCGGTTTCGATCACTTCCAGCGCGTCCATCGCCTTGCGGTAGCGTTCGGCATCCTGAATCCAGCTTTCCGCCTTGCTGGCGCCGGGCATGCCCTTCACCTCGTCAATCGCGGCTTGGTAGCGTCCCTGTTCAAGCGCCCAGCGCGCGCGTTCCAATCGGCGTTGCGGTTGCGGCGACGGGGTGCTTTCGCGGCGCACCACGAACAGTTGACCAATCTCGCGCTGGAACGCCGCCCATGACGGCCCTTCATCGCTGTTGCTGAGCTGCGGGCCCAGTCCTTCGAGCCGCGCGACCAGCGCATCCAGCCGGATCGGATTGCGCGAAAATTCGATGATCGTGCCGACCGCGTTGGGCCATTGGTCGCCAAACCGCAGCCGCAGTTGATCGGACAGATAGCCCAGCTCCGCCCCGCGCTCGACCGCGCGGCGGGTGGCGAAGGCGATCAGCAGGCTTTCCGCCCGCGCGGCATTGCCCGCCGCCGCCTGCGCTTGCAGATCAAGCTGGGTGAGCCGCTGTTCGGCGGCGGCAAGGCGCTGATCGAGCCCGCCTTGCTGTTCTTCCACCCGCTCAACCGCCTGTTCGGCCTGCTCGGCCTTGATCGCGGCGGCGAGCGGGGTGGGCGCGGTGGTGACGGTTGCGCCGGGAGTCGCCCCGGCCTGCGCCGTGACCGGAGCAATTGTGCGCGATCCGGCGAGGCGATCAGGCTGAAGG
>JAKFWB010000333.1 GCA_021732945.1 Porphyrobacter sp. | reverse complement strand
GCCGGACAGGAAATCCGGATCGGCGCTGACAACATCGCCAAACACATATTTCCCGCCCGGCTCAACCGGCAGGGCAAGATCCCCGATGGCGCGGGCATGATCGATCAGCAGCTCAGGTTCTTCAAGCGAAGCAAAGGGATGGCCGCTTTCCCCCAAAGCCACCCGCAGCTCGATTTCGCGTTCGACGATGCGGTCTGCATAAAGCGGATCGCCCGGCTGGATGCCGAAAGCTGCGATCAGGCGGCTGGCGTCGGGTTCCGGCAAGGTAGGCAGCGCGCCGAGATCAACCAGGCCGAACCGATAGCGCTCCCCCGGCATGATGTCGAAGCGGACGCTGGGTTCGTTCGCGACATCGGAGGCTTCCTCGCCTCGCTCAGCATCGTCGCGGGCACGGCGACCGCCGGAAAGCTGGCGCACCACATCGCCGCTGTAATAGCCATAGGTGCGCAGGATATCGCCGAGCAGGACTTCATCTGCGCGCGCCCTCGCGGCCACTTGCGGTGCCGAATCCCTGCCTTCATCCAGGGCGCGGATTGAAGACAAGTCCTTGAACCGCTCTATGAATTCATCCCGTTCCGGAAAAGCATCTTGCGCAGAAGGCATTGCCAACACCAGCGTGCTGCCGATCGTCGTCTCGGACAGTTCGGTCAGCCCTTCAATCGTCGGCGCTGCGATGGCGGCAAGCGCCTCAAGCTCCGGGTCGGCTGGCAGAGGTTCGGGCTCTGACACCGCGAAATCGGCAAAAGCCGCGTCCAGATCGGGGGCCAACGCCGGCTCAAGCGAGGGGCTGGCAAGCGGCAAGCCGGGGCTACTATCATCACTTGCGGACGCGGGATCAGCCACGCCTTGGACAGCCCAGATTTCAGGATTGGCCACGGCCTCTTCAGGGATCAGATCATCCAGAGTGAGTGGCACTGGCGCGGGCTGCCGCGCCGCTTCAGCCGCGTCTTGCGCCGCCCCGGTTTCATCAGCCACCTGCGCCGCGAGCGGCGACGCCCACAGCATCAGCGCGGGCTGACACAATCCTGCGGCGATGGCGAGACCGAGCTTTAGAGCGCTTTCAGCTTTCCGGGAACTTGACAGGCTGGCCATCCTTGCCCCGTGCTCCGGCCAGCGAAGCATGTTGCGGCTGGCGCGGCTGGGTTGCTGCGGCGATCAACCGGTGCTGTTCATCGGCGTCCATCAATTGCCAGCCTTCACGCGTCAATCGTTCAAGCGGGCGATAGCGCACCTTGTACTGCATCCGCGGGCTGCCATCGACCCAATAGCCGAGATAGACATAGGGCAGGCCTTCCGCAGCGGCGCGCGTGATGTGATCGAGGATAATGTAATTTCCCAGACCCGCACGGCCCGCCGAATCCGGTTCGTAAAAGGAATAGATCATCGATAACCCGTCGCCCTGCCGATCCGTCAGGCAGACACCGACCAGCCGCCCCAGACGTCCGCCGACGCCCGGTTCACGATACTCGGTCACCACGGTGGAGACCGGAGTGTGTTCGATCATGTCGGCGTAATCGAGTTCATCCATCGCCGACATGCCGCCATCGGGATGTCGCGCGCCCAGATAGCGCGCCAGCAACTCGAACTGCTCGTCGGTCGCCCAGGGGCGGCATTCATTGACGATCAGATCGGAATTCCGCTTAAGATCACGCCTCTGCGTGCCTGAGGGCTGGAATTTGCCCGCCATGACCCGCACCGAAACGCAGGCCTGACAATCAAGGCAGGACGGGCGATAGGCGACCGTCTGGCTGCGGCGGAACCCGATGCGGCCCAGCGCTTCGTTCAACTGATCAGCGTGCGGACCTTTCAGCTCGGTAAAGACCTTGCGTTCGCTGCGCCCCGGCAAATAGGGGCACGGCGCAGGGCTGGTCACAAAAAACCGGGGAAAGCGGATTGGTGCCGTCACGGGTGGGGCGTATCCTTTGCGCGCGGGAATCGCGTGTCACAAGTGTTAAGAAAATCTTATGCCTGCACTGGTGCCCCGGTAAAAGTCCCTTAACCATCAATTTTGCGCGAAACATGCGCAAGCGCGGTCAGCGCACCGCAAAAGCACGTCCGAACCGGCGCAAAGCGGGACACCAAGCCCGACACGCCTTGCCAAATTGTCGTGAAATTCAGCCCAATTCGACCAGCTGCACCACATAGCCCTTGGCGCGCAGCCCTTCGACCAACCGATCAACCTGCTCGGCATCGCGTGCTTCGCATTCGATATCGGTGATCAGGCCCTTGGCCGGTAGCGTGGTGAAGATGCGCTGGTGATAGATTTCGATGATGTTGACGTTGTGTTCGTCAAACAGGCGCATCACCTTGAACAGCGCGCCAGGACGATCCTGCAAGGTGATCCGCAGCCGCGCAAGGCGGCCCTGCCGCGCCAGATCGCGCAGCAGCACATTGGCGAGCAGCCGGGTGTCGATATTGCCGCCGCACAGCGCGAGGCCAATGGTCTTGCCCTTGAAGCGCATGGGATTGCCCAGCACCGCCGCCAGACCCGCCGCGCCAGCGCCTTCGACCACGGTCTTTTCGATCTGGAGCAGCAGCGCCACGGCTTTCTCAAGCGCAGGCTCATCGACCAGCAGGATATCATCCACCCGCTCAGCGATCACCTTGGAGGTGAAGTCGCCCGGCACCTTGACTGCGATCCCTTCGGCCAGCGTATCGCCGCCGCAGGGCAGGTTGGCGCCCTTGATCCGGTCAAACATGCTGGGGAACAGCCCGGCCTGCACGCCGACCACTTCGATATTCGGATTGATCGCCTTGGCGACCGTCGCCATCCCGGAAATCAGCCCGCCGCCACCAATCGGGGTGACGATGCAATCGAGATCGGGCTTCACCTCCAGCATCTCAAGCGCGACCGTGCCCGCGCCAGCGGCGACATCGGGATCATCGAAGGGGTGGACGAAGGTCAGGCCCAGCTCGATCTCAAGCATGCGGGCGTGGGCATAGGCTTCATCGAAGGTCTCGCCTTCGAGCACGACCTTGCCGCCAACGCTTTCGGTCTGCATCACCTTCACCGTCGGCGTAGGCTTCGGCATGACGATGGTGACGGGGACGCCCAGACGGGTGCCGTGATAGGAGAGGCCCTGCGAATGGTTGCCTGCCGAGGCTGCGATCACGCCGCGGCTGCGCTGTTCCTGCGTCAGCAGCAGCAGCGCATTCAGCGCCCCGCGCTCCTTGTAAGCGGCGGTGAATTGCAGATTTTCGAACTTCAGCCAGATATCCGCGCCGGTGATTTCCGACAGCGTGATAGAATGCATCATCGGGGTTTTCACCACCGCGCCTTCGATCCGCGCGGCAGCGGCGCGGACATCATCAAGGGTCAGGTCGGCCGGGCTGGCGGCGGCACCTTTGGGGCTCAATCTGGCGGGCTGTGTCGACATAGTGCGCGGCGATTAGAGGCTTGGTGACGTAAGGGCAATTGTTTGCGCGCGAATTCCCCAAGGCCTTTGTGTGCCGGTGGACGTTGGCAAGCGCGCGGCAAAGCGATAGTCACCGTCTCCTGAACGCTTTGCTCCCTTCAAGGATGACCATGCTCCGCTTTGCTGCCACTGCCCTCGCCGCTGTTTCCGCCCTTGCCCTCGCTGCCCCTGCGCTCGCTGACACGCTGGTCGACAATGTCGACGGGGTGACCATCGGTGCCGATGGCAAGGTGCTGCGCTTTACCGGCCTTGTCTTTGACGAGGATGGCAAGATTACGCAGGTGCTGGCGCGCGGCGAGGCCCGCCCGCAGGTCGATTACCGGCTCGATGGCGAAGGGCAGGTGATGCTGCCCGGCATGATCGATGCCCATGTCCATGTGATGGATATCGGCTTTGCCGCGCTGACGCTCGACCTGTCGGACACCACGTCGCTCGACGGCGCGCTCGCCAAGATCAAGGCGTTTGCCGATGAGAATCCCGGTCGCCCGTGTATTTTGGGGCGCGGGTGGAATCAGGAGAAATGGGGGCTGGGCCGCTTCCCCACCGCGGCCGAATTGGACGCGGTGGTGGCGGATCGCCCGGTGTGGCTGGAGCGCGCGGATAATCACGCCAATTGGGGCAACAGCCTTGCGATCACCACCGCCGGGATTACCGCCAAGACCGCCGACCCGGCGGGCGGCAAGATCATCCGCGATGCCAAGGGCGCTCCTGCGGGCGTGTTTGTCGACAATGCCAAGAAGCTGGTCGGAGAAGCCGTACCGCCGCCCCGCCCCGAAGACCGCGACGTCGCCTTTGCCAAAGCGCAGGAGGTGTTGCTGGGCTACGGCGTCACCGCAGTGGCCGACATGGGAACCGGCATGGCCGACTGGGGCGCTTACCGCCGCGCGGGCGATGCCGGGCGCTTGCAGGTCCGGATCATGGCCTATGCCAACAGCTTTGAAACGCTCGAACTCGTCGCCGGGCCGGAGCCGACCGGGTGGCTGTATAACGACAAGCTGCGGATGGGCGGGATCAAGCTTTATCTCGATGGCGCGCTGGGGTCGCGCGGGGCGACGCTGAAGGCCCCCTATCACGATGATCCGGGCGCGCGCGGCCTGCCGCTGCTTTCTCCTGCGCAGCTGCGCAACCTGATGAGCCGCGCGAGCATGGACAATTTCCAGACCGCCGTTCACGCCATCGGCGACGCCGCCAATGCTGATGTGCTGGCCGCAATCGAAGAGCTTTCCGAAAGCTATTCGGGCGATCGTCGCTGGCGGATCGAACATGCGCAGATCATTGATCCGGCTGACATCCCCAGCCTCGGCCGCCATGGTATCATCGCGTCAATGCAACCGCTGCACCAGACGTCTGACCGGTTGATGGCCGAAGCGCGGCTGGGGCCTGACCGGCTGGATGGGGCCTATCCGTGGCGCAGCATCATGAAGGTCGGCGGGCGGTTGTCATTCGGATCAGACGCGCCGGTTGAGCCTGCCGATCCCTGGGCCGGATTTGCCGCCGCGATCAGCCGCACCGACGCGCAAGGTCAGCCGTTTGGCGGATGGTTGCCGCAGGAAACGGTGAGCCGCGAAGCCGCGCTGGCCGGATACACCGCCGATGCTGCCTTTGCCGGGTTTGCCGAGGGCCGCTTTGGCCGGCTGATCCCGGGTGAGCGGGCCGATTTCCTGCTGGTTGACCGCGATCCGCTGTTCGCCGCACCCGAGGCTATCCGCAGCACGCAGGTAAAGCAGGTGTGGATCGGCGGGGTAAAAGTGCGCGGGGAGTAAACTAAACTCCGTTCGTCCTGAGCTTGTCGAAGGACTGCATTTTCTTATGCATCATGCGATGACCGCTCAGAAAACAGAACGGCCCTTCGACAAGCTCAGGGCGAACGGGAGATAGGGCAGTGCGCGGGGCGTAGTTATTCCGCCGCCGCCTGCGCTTCAGCCTCGCGCGCGGCCTTGTCCGCCTGGACTGCGCTTTCCTGAAACCGCATCAGCACCAGCGACGCTTCAAACAGCAGCCACAGCGGCACCGCAAGGATGATCTGCGAGCCCGGGTCGGGCGGGGTCACGACCGCGGCGATGATGAAGATCACCAAGATCACATAACGCCGCGCCGCCACCATCTGCGCACGGCTGACGATGCCTGCGCGGTGGAGCAGCAGCAGCAGCACCGGCAGAAGGAACGTCAGCCCGAACGCGAGGATGAACTGCATCACGAGGCTGAGACTGTCT
>JAKFWB010000337.1 GCA_021732945.1 Porphyrobacter sp. | reverse complement strand
CACCGTGCACTGGGTCGCGGTCAGCTTGTCCTTCAATTGCACCGCGGCGGCATAGCACATGTAGCCGCCGTAGGAGCCGCCGGTGAGGCCGATCTTGGCGGGGTCGACGGCGGGGTCGGCGCGCACGGCATCGATCAACGCGGCCATATCCTTGACCGAGTTCTCGCGCTTGAAGGGGCCATTGTCGAGGCTGACGAAGGTCTTCCCGTACCCGGTCGATCCGCGGACATTGGGGTAGAATACCCCCACGCCGAGCTCATTGAGGAGGTAGTTGTTCGCACCCACAAAGCCCGCCGTGCTCTGCCCTTCCGGCCCGCCATGGACATCGACGATCAATGGACGCCTGCCCGGAAACTTGGCAGGATCAGGCTGATAGAGCAGGCCCGAGACTGCCAGCCCGTCAAAGCTCTTGGTCGTCACGATCCGTGGTTCGACATTGACGCTGGGATCAAGCCCGCCGGTTTCGCTCTTGGTCCAGCGGGTGAGCTGCATCGTTGCCGGGTCGAGCGACCACACATCCGATGCGCTCTTGGCCGAGTTGAACGAGAAGCCGATCTCCCCCCAGGGTGCGATCTCCAGCCCGCCGATCAGTCCGGCGGCGAGGGCATCGACCTTGGTCACCTTGCCGCTAGCGACATCGAGGATCCGCATCCGGTCGCTGCCGGCTTCGTTGACGACATAGACGATGGTCTTGCCATCATCCGACAGATCGAAGCTATCGACGTCCCATGCTTCCCGGGACACCGGCTTGAACGCGCCCGTGCGGGGATCGAGACGGCCGAGCCGCTTGAAGTCGGACCCCTCGTCGCTCGTCACCCACAGCGTGCCATCGGGCGCGATTTCCGCGCCGCTATAGGCGATCTCGGCCTTTGGGTCGCCGATCGCGGCCATCGCCCCGCTGGCGAAATCGAGCCGGTAGAGATCGACATCCTGCACCGATTGGAAATCGGCGACATAGGCCGATTGCTTGTCCGGCGCGAAAGCGACCACCGCCCAGCCGCCGCCCTTGCTTTCGTGCACGACCCGGGCCGAGGTCGGATCGCGCGGGTTCATCACGAAGAGATCCGAATCCACTCCATTGCGGCGGGTCGAGCTGAAGGCGACAAGCTCGCCATCATGGCTCCAGGCATTGGGCTGGTTGCGGCTCTTGCCATCGGTCAGCAGGGTGAGGCGGCCATCCTTCAGGGTGTGCAGCTGGAAATACTCATCCCCGCCGCGATCCTTGGTCACCAGTAGCACATCGCCTTTGCCCGGCGCATAGGAGCCGCGCACCGGCTCGGCCTCAAAACTGATCTGGGTGCGCGCGCCCATCGGCATTTCGATGCGGTGGAGCTGGGGCACGTTGGCAAAGCGGGTCGAGATCAGCACCGCGCGGGTGGTGGGATCCCACCCGGCAAAGCCTGCGCCGCGCGATTCGAGATAGGGCCGCACCTGCGCCGCGAGCTCAAGCGGGATCGGGGGCATCTCTTCGGCGGTCATTGCCGCCGGGATGGGGACAGCAGGAACAGGGGCGGGAGCCTCCTTCGCGGCAGCGGGAAGCGCGGTGCTGGCGAGCAGCAGGGCAAACAGGCGGGCAGTGCACATCGGGTCACTCTCTTCCGGTCGGGCAATGGAAGAATAGGACTAACCCTGCGGCGGGGTGCAAGCAATGGCGCGCGGTTACTCGGCGGCCTCTGCGGCCTCGGGGGCCTCGCGCCGCTCACTCGCTTGCCGCGCCCACATCTCGGCATAGAGCCCGCCGCGTGTCAGCAAGCCGGTATGCGTCCCGCTTTCCACCAGCCTGCCGTGATCGAGCACGAGAATGTTGTCAGCATCGGCAATGGTCGACAGCCGGTGTGCGATCGCGAGCGTTGTTCGGCCCTTGGCGATGCGCCGCAGGGTGGCGAGGATTTCCTGTTCGGTGCGGGTGTCCAAGGCGCTGGTTGCTTCGTCGAGCAACAGGATCGGCGGGTTCTTCACCAGCGTGCGGGCGATGGCGACGCGCTGCTTTTCCCCACCCGAAAGCTTCAGCCCGCGCTCGCCCACCATGGTGTCAAACCGGTCGGGCAGGCGTTCGATCAGCGGGGAGAGAGCGGCATCGCGCGCGGCTTGCTCGACCATGGCCTGATCCGCGCTTTCGGCCCCATAGGCGATGTTATAGGCAAGGTTCTCGTTGAACAGCACCGAGTCCTGCGGAACGATCCCGATCGCGGCACGCACGGAATCCTGCATCACGTTGGCAATATCCTCGCCCCCCACCAACACCCGGCCCGACAGCGGATCATAGAAGCGGAACAGCAAGCGCCCGATGGTGCTCTTGCCCGCGCCCGAAGGGCCGACGATGGCGGTGGTGGACCCGGCGGGCACCTCAAAGCTGAGGCCATTGAGGATCGTGCGCCCCGGGTCATAGCCAAAGGTGACATTGTCAAACACCACCGTCGGGGTGCGGATGATCAGCGCGGGCGCGCCCGGCTTGTCGGTTACTTCGATATCGGTGTCGATCAGGCGGAACATCTCGCCCATGTCGATCAGCCCTTGGCGGATGGTGCGATAGACCCAGCCCAGCACGTCGAGCGGGCGGAACAGCTGGATCAGGAGCGAATTGACCAGCACCAGATCGCCCACCGTCAATGCCCCGGTGCTCCAGCCCCACACGGTATAGGCCATGGCTGCGCCCACCAGCGCATTGGTGATGATCGACTGCGCCATGTTGAGCAGACCGACCGAGTTTTCGGACTTCACCGCCGCTTCGGCATAGGCGCGCGCGGCCTGACTGTAGCGCGCTTCCTCGCGCGCTTCGGCGCCGAAATACTTCACTGTCTCGTAGTTCAGCAGCGAATCCACCGCGCGGTAAAGCGCCTTGCCATCGAGATCATTCATCTCGCGCCGCAGCTTGGTGCGCCATTCGGTGATGGCCCGCGTCACCCATACATACAGCACCACCGTCACCGCGGTGGCGAGCACCAGTTCGATCCCGAAATTGAAGTAGAAGATGATGCCCACCGCGATCAACTCGATGATCGTGGGGGCAATGTTGAACAGCAGGAAATAGAGCATCTGGTCGATGCTCTTGGTCCCGCGCTCGATAATCTTGGTGACCTCACCCGTGCGCCGGGCGAGGTGAAACCTCAGCGAAAGGCGGTGGAGGCGGTGGAACACATCCTCGGCCAGATGCAGCGTCGCGATCTGCCCGACGCGTTCGAAGGCGATATTGCGCAGATTGTCGAAAGCGACCGAGGTGAAGCGCCCCAGCACATATGCCGCCACGAACGCCAGCGCGACAGTCAGGCCCTCATCCGCCGGCCCCGCCATCGCATCGACTGCACCCTTATAGGCAAAGGGCAGGGCGAGCGTGACGCCCTTGGCCGCCAGCACCAGCACCATCGCCACTGCAATCCGCACCCGCAGGCCGGGATTATCCTTCGGCCACAAATAGGGAAGGAAGCGCCGCAGCGTCGCCCAGCTTTCGACGTCGCGCTTGGCTGAGGTGTTCGGGGCGGGCGGGGCGGTTTCTGGTGGCATGTCGCGCTGTCATGTGGGCGCGCAGGCACCACACCGCAAGGCGGATGTGGCGATCAGAACCGCGGCTTAATCACATTCCCGCGCTTGGCATCGCGGATAGCGCGCGCGACATCGCGCGGGACATCGAACAGCACCCGCTGGCGGCCAAAGTCGATTGCCACCCGGTCAAACAGGGCAAGGTGCTGCATGCCCAGTGACAGCACCGGCTTATCCTCCAGCCCCAGTGCCGCAAAGGCGGGCGTATCAGCAAAGGCCAGCGGGACATTGGTCAACGCCAGACCTTCGATCACCAGAGACCGCACCACCGCGACTTGCCCGATCAGATCGACGCCATTGACGTCAGTGGTCGTGATCTCGCTCGCGCGCTTGGTCTTGATCCGGTCGCGCAGCGCATTGTTGCCAAGGCTGGCCTGCGCGCCGGTATCGATGATCACAGTGGTGCGCACCCCTTCCACCAGGGCATCGGTGATGAGCAGCTGGCCGAGCTTCTGGTGTGCCCGCACGATAATCTCGAAGCCGCTGCTGTTGTTCTTCGTCGATGTATCTTCGACCGTGATGGTCTGCTGGCGGAAGTCGAGCAGCACGCGCAGGTCTTGCAAGGCGTCCAGCCCGATGATTCCATCTGCGCCGACATGTTCGCGCGCCAAGACCGGGGCGGAGAAGTTCGTGAAGCTGTTGGTGCCGAAATCGATCCGGGCAACGCTGGCCAGATCAACCTCGCGGCGGCTGGCCATGCCGACCAGCAAAGCGGTGCCGGCCGGGGCCAAGGCGAGGCTGGAGCGGATCTCATGCGTGATGGCGGTCGCCTGGCTGCCGGTATCGATCAGAAAGGCATAGGGCCCGCTGCCATCAATCATAACCGGCAGCGTGAGGCGCCGATTGCCTTCCTCTTGCAGGGTGATGGTTTCGGCGGAGGGATCGACAAAGCCGGTCGAAGGCAGAGGCACCGGGGTTTCGGCAGCCACAGGCGTCGCCAAAATGCCCATAAGGCCCGCGAGGAAACGCGCTTTCATCATCTCTCTCCCTAGGGGCAGGATACTGCGATCCTGTCCGCCTGGGTGACTATACCACTGCTTGCACAAGGCCCCAAACGCGATGCAGTTTGAAGCAAGGTGGGCGAATCCCGGTCCAACACCAGATTCGCCGAGCACTGTTGGGCAAGTCCAAACTTGGGGCGTTAGACCGGCTGCCTGACCACGCGAAAATGCCGATTCACACCCATCTTGGGGGTGTGCTGATGGTGATTCTGAGGGATTTTGGGCCTGTCAGAGGCCCAAATAAGTCATCAGGATAGGCAAAAAATGGCGGAATTCTCGGGTTTTTTCGAGCCGTTGAAATAAAATTGCAAAAACCCGTTGACCGAATCTCGAACCCCGCATAGATGGGCTCCACCGACGCGGCGCTGACGGCTTCCACCGCCACCGCAACGACCGGTCGCCAACATAAACGGATAGCCGGTCCCCCGGTGTAAATCGGGGAACCAAGCGCTGTCCGCTATTACTGTCTGGCGGCTCTTTGACATTGTTGGTTTTTGATGAAGGGACATGTGGGCGACGGCGCCCGGTCCGGGGACCTCAAGGCTCCGGTAACCGGTTAATTTAAGCCGATGCCACATCCGACACAGGCTCCACGCCTGTCCGGATGACAAGCATGTTCATTCGTATCCATTACGTTTGACAGCAGGTATTGGCTCCTTGCAGCTCATGCCAGACTGGAGGGTGGGGTTATCCCCATGCTAGTTTGGTGTGTGACACAACTTGAGAGTTTGATCCTGGCTCAGAACGAACGCTGGCGGCATGCCTAACACATGCAAGTCGAACGAACCCTTCGGGGTTAGTGGCGCACGGGTGCGTAACGCGTGGGAACCTGCCTTTTGGTTCGGAATAACAGTGAGAAATTACTGCTAATACCGGATAATGTCTTCGGACCAAAGATTTATCGCCATTAGATGGGCCCGCGTAAGATTAGCTAGTTGGTGGGGTAAAGGCCTACCAAGGCGACGATCTTTAGCTGGTCTGAGAGGATGATCAGCCACACTGGGACTGAGACACGGCCCAGACTCCTACGGGAGGCAGCAGTGGGGAATATTGGACAATGGGCGAAAGCCTGATCCAGCAATGCCGCGTGAGTGAT
>JAKFWB010000182.1 GCA_021732945.1 Porphyrobacter sp. | reverse complement strand
CGAGTGGGCGCGTGCGGGTCAGGTGGGCTTGGCGGCGATGCTGGCCTATGTCGGATTGAACGGGGCGATCACCTGGCTCAACTATGAAACGCGCGGCACAAGGACCGAACCCTATCCGCTCGCCCACATCGCGGCCCCCGTGCCGTTCGAATTCTGGCGGCGCGAACAGATTGCGGAGCTTGGGGACGGGCGCTGGATGTCGAGCGACTGGGACGGCACCGACTTTGGCTATGGCTACGTTGATTCCAAGGCTGTGCAGTGCAAGGTACGCCCATTCACCGTAGCCCCAGGGGAAAACACCCAGCTCGGCGCCTTCCTGTTCTGGTCGCGCGCGCCCTTTGGGGTGCGGGCAGCGGACGGCTCGGTGATCCTCTACGACGCCCGCTTCTACGATCCGCGCGCGCGGGGGCGCTTCTCGGTGGCGCTGCCGGATGTGCGGTGTGAGGAACTTCCTTTGCCCTAGTTCGTCATTGCGAGCGAAGCGAAGCAATCCATGGCCCGCACCGTTCGTCCATGGATTGCCGCGGCGACTGCGTCGCCTCGCAATGACGAATGATTGAAAGACCATAATGACCCAACTCGTATGGCTGCGGCGCGATCTGCGTTTGGCCGACAACCCCGCACTCTATCACGCTGCCAAGGCCGGGCCGGTCATCGCGGTCTATATCCTCGACGACGAAGCGCCAAAGCACCACGCCTATGGCGGGGCCTCGCGCTGGTGGCTTTATCATTCGCTGGCAAGCCTCTCCAAGAGCCTCGAAGCCAAGGGCAGCAAGCTGATCCTGCGGCGCGGCGATGCGGCGGAGGAACTCACCAAGCTGGCGAAGGAAACCGGCGCGGCCACCATCCACGCCAATTGCCATTACGAACCGTGGTGGCTCAACGCCGAGCGCAAGCTGGCCAAAGCCCACGACCTGCAACTCCACCACGGCAACTACCTGATGGTGCCGGGCTCGATCACCACCGGCACCGGCGGCCAGTACAAGATCTACACCCCCTTCAGCCGCGCCGTCCGCGCCGAATTCCCGCCGCGCGATTAATTGCCCGGGCCAGAGCGTCTCGAAGCCCCTGCCAACTGGCCCGCCTCGGATGATCTCGCCACATGGAATCTGCTCCCGACCAAGCCCGATTGGTCAGGTGGAATGCACGACTTCTGGAAGGTGGGCGAGGACGCCGCCCACTCGCGCCTCGCGGCATGGGAAGCGGACGTCGACGGTTACGACGACAAGCGCAATCTCCCCAGCGTCGACAAGGTCTCGCGCCTCTCCCCGCACCTCCACTTTGGCGAAATCTCGCCAATCCAGATCTGGCACCGCTTCAAGGACAAGCGCTCCAAGGGCTGGGAAACCTATGAGGGCGAGCTGATCTGGCGCGACTATTCGCAAAACGCGATCCTGCAATTCCCCAAGTATGCGACACAGAACTACCGCGAGGATTTCGACCGCTTCCCCTGGCGCGATCCGGCCACGGACGAAGCCGCAGCGCGCGATCTCAATGCCTGGCAGCAGGGCCGCACCGGATACCCGATCGTCGATGCCGGGATGCGGCAGTTGTGGCAGACCGGGTGGATGCATAACCGCGTGCGGATGATCACCGCCAGCTTCCTCATCAAGCACCTGCTGATCGACTGGCGCGAGGGCGAAAAGTGGTTCTGGGACACTTTGTGCGATGCCGACTACGCCTCCAACGCGACCAATTGGCAGTGGACTGCTGGCACCGGGGTCGATTCCAACATGTTCAGCCGGATCATGGCCCCGCTTAGCCAGTCGGAGAAGTTCGACGCCGCGCGCTATATCCGCACATACGTCCCCGAACTCGCCAAGCTGGACGAGCCCTATATCCACGATCCCGAGGAATTCGGGCGGCGGCCAGCGGGCTATCCGCGCAAGATCGTCCCCCACCGCGAAGCGCGCGAGCGGGCGCTGGCGGCGTTGAAGGCGATGAAGGACAGCTGAGAAAGCCTTGCCCCGCCATGCCGCCTCCGCCTATGTCTTGCGCATAACAGAGATGAGGACGGGATGATGGGACGGATCACGGGCATGGTGTCAGGGCTGGCACTAGCAGCGCTTCTGGCGGGCTGCACCGTCAGAGTCGGCAGCGAGACGGAACTCGCCGCCCCGCCGCCGGCGATGGCAACGAAGTCGGTCGCCATCACGCAGCCGCCTGCGCGCGCGCAATCGGAATTGCAGGTCTTGTTCTGGAACGATGCTCAGCGCAGCGAACGCTTCCGTGCGATGGAGCAATGGTTCGCCGGGCACGAAGTCCCCGCCGCCAAGACCACCCGCGCGCTGCCCAAGGGCGCACCGCTCAGCCCCGAATTGCAGGCCGAGATCGCGAGCTTGATGAAAGACACCAATGCCGCAGGCGTCATGGTTCTGGTTGACGGCAAGGTGGCTTACGAAGCCTATGGCCTTGGCATGGGCCCGCAGGACCGCTGGACCAGCTTCTCGGTCGCCAAGAGCTTCACCTCCACTCTGCTCGGCGCGGCGGTGAAGGATGGGTTCATCAAGAGCCTCGATGATCCGGTGACGCAGTATATTCCCGGCCTCAAAGGCTCGGCCTATGACGGCGTGACTGTCCGTCAACTCGCCACCATGACCAGCGGGGTGAAGTGGAACGAGGATTACACCGACCCGAACAGCGATGTCGCGCAGATGGCGCGCTTCGTGGTGCGATTCGGCCCCGAAGCGATTGTCACGCAGATGAAGGCGCTCCCGCGCGAAGCGGCGCCGGGGGAGAAGTGGGTCTACAAGACCGGTGAGACCAACCTGATCGGCCTGCTCGTGGAAAACGCGGTCGGCATGTCGCTAGCCGAATATTCGCAGGCCAAGATTGTCGAGCCCGCCGGGTTCGAAGGCGGATTGTTCTGGATGGTCGACCCGCGCGGCGGGAATATCGGCGGGTGCTGCCTGTCGATCCGGCTTTCGGACTATGCCCGGATGGGCCAATTCGCGCTCGAAGGAGGGAAGGGCGTGGTCGCCGACGGCTGGTTTGCCGAGGCGACCGATTCTCAGGTCGATTTTGGCGATAGCGGCTATGGCTATGGCTATCAGTGGTGGACCTATCCCGGCGCGACTTACGGCGCGCAGGGCATCTTCGGGCAGGCGATCACCATCGTCCCGCAAAAGAAGCTGGTGGTCGCAGTGATCAGCAATTGGCCTGCCGCAACGTCGTCCGGCAGCCGGGGCGATACGCGCGAGGTTGTGATGAAGATCGCCGGCAGTCTGAAATAGATCTCAGACCGCCAGCGGGGCTTCAGGTCACCTGACGATAGAAGCCCGTATTGCTGTAGCGTTGCAGGATGTTGTCATGCACGATCGGGCTGAGCAGCTCTGAAAAGGCGCAGCCGACGATGCAATTGTCCCACCACACCACCTCGGCCTGAAGCGCCTCAAGACCCGGCAGGGTCAGCCAGCACATCTGGCCATCATGCATCCGGTTGATTGAGGCGGCCGAAAATCCTGAGATCGAAAGATCGTGGACCACGCTCTGAAAGGCGCGGCCACCCGATGCGCGCAGTGTCGCCGGGATAGTGAGCCTGGTGCGCGGGGCGCAGCGATCTTCCTCTGCCGCCTTGCGATAGGCATCTGCTTTGTGTGCCATTGCTGTCAAACCTGTGTTCGTCGCTTTTGGTCTCGCGGGGCTTTGGTCCTGACAAGACCATGCAGGCACAAATCCTAAGTTTGGCTTGCGACCAAAGGTAAACGGCAGCTTCAGCAGAGATTACGTAGTTAGCCGATACGCTCGCGGTGGAGGCTGTCAAAGCCCTCCGTCAGCAGCGCGACCAGCCGGTCGGCGACGACGTCAGGGGCCTTGACCGTCTGCGGGTCTTAGCCAGGATAGGCGCGGGCGCGCATTTCGGTGCGGGTTGCACCCGGATCGACGATGGCGACCCGCAAGGGGCTGAGCCGTTCGACTTCCGCCGCGTAGGTTTCCAGCAGGTTCTCAAACGCGGCCTTGGTTGACCCATACGCCCCCCAATAGGGACGCGGCGCAGCGCCGACGCTGCTGGTAAGGCCGATGATGCGGCCAGCCTTGGCCCGGCGCAGCAGCGGATCGAACCCGGCGAGCAGCGCCTGGGTTGCGACCACATTGATCAACAGCGCCTGATTGAACTGCTTGGGGTCCATCTGCGATGCCGGGGTTAGTTCGGGCAGATAGGCTGCGGCCAGCACCATGATATCCAGCGTATCCCAGCGACCGGCGATGGCGTTGGCGAGCCGGGTGACGGCATCGGGCTCCATCAGGTCGAGCGGCGCAATCGTCGAGGTGCCGCCAAAGCCGTGGATTTCATCCTCGACCGCTTCCAGCGCCTTGACCTTGCGCGCCACCAGAATGACATGCGCGCCCGCTGCGGCAAGCGCCTTGGCGGTGGCAGCGCCAATCCCGCGGCTGGCGCCGGTGACAAGCGCGGTCTTGCCGGCAAGCGGCTTTGTGGTCTCAGTCATGATGGGTCAGGCAGCCTTGGGATCAGCAAAGGGAAGTTCGGCGGCGTTTTGTTCCGCCAACGCGAGGTCGGTGAGGCTGGTGGGATAGTCACCGGTAAAGCAGGCATCGCAGAATTGCGGGCAGGCGGAATTGCGGCGCTCTGATCCGACCGCGCGATACAGCCCGTCAATCGAGATGAAGGCAAGGCTGTCAGCCTTGATGAATTCGCGCATCGGCTCAAGGTCCATGCGCGCGGCGAGCAGCTTGGAACGTTCGGGCGTGTCGACCCCGTAGAAGCAGGAATGTGCCGTGGGCGGGCTGGCGACGCGAAAATGGACTTCGGCCGCGCCCGCTTCGCGCATCATCTCTACGATCTTGAGGCTGGTGGTGCCGCGCACGATTGAATCGTCGATCAGCACGATCCGCTTGCCTTCCACCAGCGCGCGGTTGGCGTTGTGTTTGCGCTTCACGCTCGAATGGCGCGCGCCGTCCGACGGCTGAATGAAGGTGCGCCCGACATAGTGCGAGCGGATGATGCCAAGCTCAAACGGCACGCCCGATTGCTGGGCAAAGCCGATGGCCGCAGGCACGCCGCTATCGGGCACGGGCACGACCAGATCGGCATCGCACGGGGCCTCGATGGCGAGCTGGGTGCCGATGGCCTTGCGCGCTTCGTAAACGCTGCGGCCCGCGAACACAGAATCGGGGCGGCTGAAATAGACGTGTTCAAAGATGCATGGGCGCGGAGCGGGGCTGCCGAAGGGACGGACCGAGCGAATCTCGCCCGAGAAATCCACCATCACCAGCTCGCCCGGATTAACTTCGCGGATCACCTCGGCCCCGACCACGTCAAACGCCACGGTTTCGGAGGCGAACATGATTGCCTCTCCCATCCGGCCCATCACCAATGGGCGAATGCCCAGCGGATCGCGGCAGGCGATCATGCCTTCGGGCGTCATCACGATCAGCGCATAGGCGCCTTCAACCAGCCGCAGCGCATCGACCAGACGGTCGGCAATCGTGGGGTAACGGCTGGTAGCGACGAGGTGGATGATCACCTCGGTATCGGAGGTCGACTGGAAGATCGAACCCTTGTTCACCAGATCGGTGCGCAGCATCATCGCATTGGAGATATTGCCATTATGCGCCACAGCAAAGCAGCCGCTGGCGAGATCGGCATAGAGCGGCTGCACATTGCGCAGGCCCGCGCCGCCAGTGGTGG
>JAKFWB010000342.1 GCA_021732945.1 Porphyrobacter sp. | reverse complement strand
ATGCCGAGGCGGCTGACGGGGTGTCTACAGCGCCAGGTGAGCCCGGACCCACCGGCGATGCGCCCATTGCGGTCCTCCCGCAGCCAAGCGAAGCAGTTCTCGTCGCTGTCGATGTCGCGGTGGCCGGAAGCCCCGCCGAAGCGGTCATCCATCCCCGGCTGCCTGCCACATTCGACGTCCCGGCGACGAACGAGGTTCTGCCGGGACCAGACCCGGCAGCCGACGCCCTTTCGCCAGACGATGAAAGGACGCCGGGCGATCCGCTCGAACGCACCAATCGCGGCTTTTTTAAGACGCAGAGCAGCATTGATCGCCGCTTCTTCCGGCCCGTAGCGCAGGCGTATGAGCGTGACATTCCCAAGCCGGTCCGGTCGGGCCTGCGCAACTTCTTGCGCAACCTCAGCGAACCGATTGTTTTCGTCAACGACCTGCTCCAGTTGCGGCCCGGCCGCGCATTGCGAACGCTTGGCCGGTTCACGATCAATTCGACCGTGGGTCTGGGCGGTACTATCGATGTCGCCAAGAAGCTGGACCTGCCATATCGCAGCAACGGGTTCGGCAACACGCTGGGGCGTTACGGTGTCGGACCCGGGCCCTACCTGTATCTCCCGCTTATCGGGCCTACGACCCTACGCGATCTGCTGGGTGGGCAGATCGACGGGCTTACTTTGCCGGTGGGCGTCGGCTTTCCTTTCGACCGGCTCGACTACCAGCTCAGCAGCACCGTCGTCTCCACGCTCGACAAGCGCGCCGAAGCCGAATCCGATCTCCAGGCCTTGTTGAACGGCGCTGCCGATCCTTATGCGACGCTGCGCTCGGTTTACCTGCAGAGCCGGGAGGCCGCGATCGCCGATGTCCGCGGCAGGTCGATCGAGCTTGCGCCGCTCGATGATCCGTTGGCCGATCCTGCCGGCCAAGCCACAGACCCTGCTGCCGAGCAGCCGCACGAGGAACTGGAGGCAGACGTTGCAACCGACCCCGCTGCAACGCCAGACGATCCGGCCGACACTCTACCAGAACCGCAGCCCGCACCGATCCCCGACGGCCTCTGATCGCAGGGCCTGTTAGTCGGAGCGCCTCGTCGGTTTCGGGGGGCCAAGCAAGGCTGGTTCAAATATGAGCGCGCAAACCAGCGTCCAGCCGAGTGATAGCATCAGGATCTTACCCATGCTCGCCGTGCCCGGGTGCTGTGAAATCGACAGCGCGCCAAAGGCGCTCCCGGTGGCAAGGGCGCTGAACAGCACGGCGCGCGCCAGACTGGACTGGAGCAGATCGCGTGCGCCCGCACGCCACGCCATAACGAAGTAGATGTGGAAGGCGACGCCCACGCCGAACAGCAGTGGGAAGGCGATGATATTGGCAAAGTTGATCGACTGGCCGATCAGCACGCAGGTGCCCAGCGTCAGGAATCCCGACAGCACCACCGGCGCAAGAGTGAACGCCACTTCGCGAAGATTGCGCAGCGCGACGAATAGCAGCAGGCTGACAAGGCCCAATGCGATCACGCCGGCCTGCACGAAGGCACCCGCGATTGTCCACGCTGCCGCCTGGGTCGAAACGGGCAGGCCGGTCGCCGCAGGGGCAATTGCGCGCACTGCCGCCGTCAAGCGCGCCAGCACGCGGTTGTCATTGCTGTCGCCGCGCGGGAACACCTGGACGCGTGCACGCCCGTCCGGCGTTATCCAGTCGCGCGCAATTTCAGGCGGCAAGGTGGCGCGCGTTATCTCGCTTGCCTGAAGTGCGGCGCTGGCCTGACTCAGCATCACGGTGAGCGGTTCGACCAGCACCCGCTCCGCCTGCGCGCGTCTGTCCGGCGATGATGCGGCCAGCTTTTCGAAAGCGGCAGCCAGCCGCCGCGCCTCGCCGCCATCCGTGCCGCCGCCGACAGCGCGCAGCTTCGCTGCAGTCGCTGTCAGGGCCGCGACGGTCTCGGCGTCGGTCGCGGGCGGGGCGATGTCGAAAGGATTGAGTGTGAGATCGAGCAGCAGCGCAGCATCCTGAATGATGACGAGCTTGGCCGGTTGATCCGCAGGGATGAAGCTATCGAGCGTGATCGCCTGGGCTACTTCGGGAAGTGCCGCCAGGCGCTGTGAAAGCGCCGTCGCAGCGTCCGCGTCGGCAGCAATGACGTCAATGGTGTTGGGGGTCCGCAAGGGGTCGCGCATCAGGTCGGCGAGCGTCCGCATTGCTGGCGCGTTTGGATCGCGCAGATGGAACGGGTTGAAATCGAACGTGACCAGCGGCAGCAGCGCGATGCTCCCGATCATCGACAGACTGAAACCCCACAGCACCGCGCCACGTCGGCGTTCGAGGAGCCGGTCAATCGGCGCGGCCTGGACGAAGCCGACCTCGGCGCGGGGGCGATCAGGCTTGATCAGCATCAACAGCGCAGGCAGCAGGATGACGCTGAACAGAAGCGCGATGACCATGCCGATCCCTGAGATGATGCCCAGTTCGGCGATCCCGACATAGGCGGTCGGAAGAAATGCCCCGAACCCGAGGAACACCGCCCCTGCCGCTAGCATCAATGGGCCACCCAGAGCCTTGGCAGCATTGTTCAGCGCCGCGCCGAAGTCCGCGCCTGTGTGCCGCTCTGCGTTGAACCGCACGGCGATCTGGATGCCAAAATCGACGCCGAGCCCCACGAACAACGGGATGAAGGCCACCGAGATGAGGTTCAATTCGCCTACCGCCAGCAAGCCGATGGCAGTGGTTGTCAGCAGGCCGGCGAGTATCGTGACAACGATCGCAACGACGATCCCCGCTGATCGCGTGGCGAACCACAGGGTCACCACCATCGCCAGTACCATCAACAGCCCCACCAGACCGATGTTTTCTTCGAGCGATGAGAATTCCTCATCGGCGAGCGGGACCGCGCCGGTGATCCGCACGGTGAAGCCCCGATCGGCGTCCAGGCCCGCCTCGCGCGCGGCGATATGGATGGCTTCGGTAGCCTTTTCGCCGGGTTTGAGGGCCGTGAAATCCAGCACGGGCTGGAACAGGATCAGCCGCCGCGTGGGTGCAGCAAGTGCACTTGTGCCGCCGCCGACAAGTTGTTGCCAGGAAAATTGCGCCGGACGTCCGGCCAGGCTTGCCTCGATCGTGTTGGCGAGGCGTCCGACTGGCTTGTCGAGCGCCGACAGCTGTGTGTCGCCCCGCTCAACGCCGAGAAGTATGGAATCGAGCGCCCCGGCGATGCCGCGCATCGACGGATCTGTCGCCAGTGGGCCGAGCAAGGGTTGTGCCTCGATTAGCGATCCAGTCGCCGCGCGCACTTCCGCCTCGCTGCCGAACAAAAGACCGTGGGTCGCGAAGAACCCGCCGCCGTCAGGCCTGCGTGCGGAACGGAAGTGGGCTGTGTCCGCGATCATCGCCTCGGTCAGGGTTGCGGCGGCGGCCTCGGCAGCCTCGGGCGTGGTCGCATCTATCACCACCAGCGAGGCATCCCGGAACTGCGGGAACGCCGCGTTCGCCGCCGCTTCCTGTTTGCGCCATTCCACGTCTGGCGAGATCAGCGCCGCAGTATCGGTGGTCATGGCGAAATGGGTTGCGGAATAGAGTGCCGCGGCCAGCATCGCCAGCAGGGCTGTGAGCACGACCGGCACCGGGCGCCGTATGCCGAGCGCCACCATTGCGTGAACGGGGTTTGCCATGACCTAGGAGCCTGATCCGCCGAAGTATTGGAGGTTGACTGTGATGGACTGAATACCGCCCGTCACCGTGAAGGCTGCTTCGGAAAAGCGCGGCGCGCGGAATCGCACGCGTACGTTGTTCGAAAAACCGATTCCCTCGCGCGGGATGCCGAATAATCCGCGATCGACTTTCTTGTTGCCGTTCTCGTCATGGGTGATCTGCGCGGAATAGCGTCCCGGCGGCACGCCCCGGACCACCACTTCGACACGCCCTTGCCGTGCGGTAGCCTCGGCGGAATAGGGGCAGCGCGATAGGAAATTTGCCTCGGGACAGATATCGACATGAATATTGCCGCGCGCCGTGCGCGCATTGTCGATAACGACATGGATCGTGCCGGAATTATCCGCAGATACGCGCTGATCGGCCTGTTCGGCCGCGATCAATGCCAGCAGCGCTAAGGTCTGGGCCATCATACCGGCGCAGTCCCGTGCATGTAAACGGCGCCCCAAGCATCACGCGGGGTGATGCCGGGAACATGGAGGGCTATCGGCCACGCGATCCGCCCTGCTTGCGCGGAAGCGCCACGCGCCTGCCTATGGGGTGTGGTCATCCGGCAAATCACTCCATCAGTTCGGGCACAAACTCACTGTGAGACCGATCAGACCGTTCTCGACCGGTGTCGAATCACCGTCGCTCTGGCTTTCGGATTATCGACGTCTTATTGCTATATGACGCGGCAGGGAACTATCGTCCAATCCACCATCAGGGCTTAGGGCTCCCGGCAAGGCAAGGCGCTGCGCGCCCTCTCGCAGGCATGTCATCGCGCTCATGAACCCGCCTATGGCCCGGGCGAAATCGGCGAGTTGCCCGGGTCGTCTTGCGAGCGATAGGGCCATCGCGCGCCCGTCAATCGTACCATCGGGACGCATGGCCACCGCGATCGCCGGTGGAAGGGCACGCGATACCTCGTCGGAGATGCAGCGGGCGATGCCGAATGGCAGGCAGTGTTCGGCTGCGACTGCGGAGCCGATGTGGCTTTCCATGTCGGCGCAGACTGCTGCATGGCGGACCCCAAGAGCGCGCTTCTCTGCGACATCAGCAATCAGGCGGCCATCGGCAAAGATCGCTCCCATTCGAGCCTTTGGCAGTTGCCGCAGCAGTGCAGCACGCAACATCGGATCGCATTCCGCCTCGATCTCACCGGTTACCTTCATTCCGACGACCCAGTCGCCGATGCTCAGCCCGTCAGTCAGCGCACCGGCAAAGCCGAAGCTAAGGATACCCCTCGCTCCGGGCGCGCTCGCGCGCAGGCGGACCCGCAATCCATCCGCATCGCCGCCACCTGGAATGACGGCAAATCCCGCGTGCCTGAGCACCGCCGCCTCGCGCTGTGTGCCGGTGACGACGAGGAGCTTGCTCAAATTTCATCCCTCCCGACAGCGAAGGTGAGGGGGCTTCCTACATTCCCCACGCCACCTGCCGCGTGTTGCTGCGCTTGAGATTGCGATAGCGCGCCATGGCCCACAGTGGGAAATATTTCGGGTAACCATGGTAGCGCAGGTAGAAGACGCGAGGAAAGCCGCCTCCGGTGTAGACATCCTGCTCCCATAGTCCGTCGGCCTGCTGGTGCCGGGCCAGCCACGCGACGCCCTGCTCGACCGCGGCGTCGTCCACCGCGCCCGCCGCCATCAGCCCGAGTAACGCCCAGGCGGTCTGCGAGGCGGTGGAGGGGGCGGGGGAATAGCCTGCGTAATCGAGCGCATAGCTGCGGCAGTCCTCTCCCCATCCGCCATCCGGGTTCTGGATGCTCCGCAGCCAGTTGGCACCTCGGCGGATGGCAGGATGATCCGGGCCAAGATCGGCCGCCGCCAGCGCGCACAGCGCCGACCACGTGCCGTAGATGTAGTTGACTCCCCATCTGCCGAACCAGCTGCCATCGGCCTCCTGATCGCGCGTCAGATAGGTGATCGCCGCTTGCATCCGCGGGCTACCTGCAGGCTCGCCGAGCTGCGCCAGCATCGAGAC
>JAKFWB010000341.1 GCA_021732945.1 Porphyrobacter sp. | reverse complement strand
ATCCGGGCTCAGGCGGAAATCCAGATAATTGTTGACCGAGCCCATCAGCTCTTCAAGCTCGTTCTCGAAGAAGTGATTGGCGCGCGGGATTTCCTCGTGGTGGATGGTGATGTGCTTTTGCGTGCGCAGCTTGTCGACCAGCTTCTGCACCGCAATCGGCTGCACCACCGTGTCAGCCGCGCCCTGCACGAAGATGCCTGAAGCGGGGCAGGGGGCGAGGAAGCTGAAGTCATACATGTTGGCGGGCGGGGCAACCGAGATAAAGCCGCTCACTTCGGGGCGGCGCATCAGCAATTGCATCCCGATCAGTGCGCCAAAGCTGTAGCCCGCGATCCATGTGCTCTGCGCTTCGGGGTGGATCGACTGCACCCAATCCAATGCGCTCGCCGCATCGGACAGTTCGCCGATGCCGCTGTCGAACGAGCCTTGCGACCGGCCCACGCCGCGAAAGTTGAACCGCAAGGTCGCAAACCCGCGATCCGCAAAGGTCTTGTACAATCGCTGCACGATCCGGTCATTCATCGTCCCGCCGCCTTCCGGGTGCGGGTGGAGAATCATCGCCACCGGCGCACGCGGGCGCGGCGGGGGCGAGAAACGGCCTTCGAGACGGCCTTCGGGGCCGGGGAAGATGACTGAGGGCATCGGTAAACCTTATGAGCGAGGGCGCGCGCCGGGTGGCGCTGCAAATTGCGGGGCCTATATAGGCACACTCGCGCAAATCGCAATTTTTTGTGAGGACTGGACAATCCCCGAACGGGTCTATCTCGATCACGCCGCCACCTCGCCGCTGCGCCCAGAGGCGAAAGCGGCGATGGAGGAAGGCTTTCGGCTGTGGGCCAACCCGTCCTCGCCACACGCAGAGGGCCGCAAGGCAAGGGCCGCGCTGGAGGATGCGCGTGAGCGGATCAAGGCGGCGCTGGGGTGGGCTGGCGAGCTGATTTTTACGAGCGGGGCGAGTGAGGCTTTGTGGATTGCGCTCAACCGGGCGAAGGTGAGCCGCCGGATCGTCAGTGCGGTCGAGCATGATGCGGTGTTCCGTGCGGCGCCGGATGCTGAGGTTGTGCCGATGTCCGACGAGTGGGAGGTTGATGAAGATCGCCTCGCCACGCTGCTCGCAGGCGAGGGCAAGCCAATCGTCGCCGTCCAGCACCTCAATTCCGAAACCGGCACCTACCAGTTGGTCGGCAAGCTGACCGCGCAAGTTCGGGCAGGTGGCGGCTTGCTGCTGGCCGACTGTTCGCAAAGCGCCGGGAAGGTGGCGCTGCCCGATGCCGACATGGTGGTTGTCTCGGCGCACAAGTTTGGCGGGCCGATCGGCGTGGGCGCGCTGCTGCTGCGGGACTTCGCCATGCTGGAGCCTGTCGGCGGGCATGAACGGGGTTATCGCCAGGGGACGGAGAACCTTCCGGCTGCGCTCGGCATGGCGGCGGCGCTGGAAGTCGGCACGGTCGAAGATTGGGCCTGCCCGATCGAGGCGCATTTCGATTTCAAGAACCGGCTCTATGCCCTTGGCGAGCCGTTGCTGGGCGGGTTTCAGTGCTCCCACATCTATGCGCTGGCTCACCCTACCATCAGCGCCCAAGCCCTCCTCATCCGGCTCGACGCGATGGGCTTTGCCGTCTCGGCGGGGAGCGCGTGTTCCTCGGGCACGCTCAAGAAAAGCCGGGTGCTCGATGCCTTTGGCGTGCCCGACGATGTTGCCGCGCGCACGATCCGGGTGAGTTTGGGGTGGAACACCACGGCGCAGGATTTGGAGCGGTTCAGCGAGGCTTGGGCTTCGCTATGCTAATTCGTCATTGCGAGCGTAGCGAAGCAATCCATGGACGAACCGCGCGTCTTGCCGCAGCCGTGGTCCATGGATTGCCGCGTCGCTTCGCTCCTCGCAATGACGAGGGTGGGGGCATAGGGAACCCATGATCTACCTCGACTACCAAGCCACAACCCCCCTCGCGCCCGAAGCGCGGGAGGCGATGTTGCGTTGGCTCGGCGGGCCGGAGAGCGACACTTTCGGCAACCCGCATTCGCCGCACCGCATGGGCCGGATGGCAGCGGCGGCGGTCGAAAACGCGCGGGATCAGGTGGCGGCGCTGCTGCCCCAAGACGGGAAAGTCATCTTCACCTCCGGTGCGACCGAGGCGCTCAATATGGTGCTGCAAGGCACGCCCGGCGATGTCATCACCTTCGCCACCGAACATGCCGCCGTACTCGATTGCGCGAAGGTGGTCGAAGCGCAGGGGCGGCGGTTCACGGTGCTCCCCGTTCTCGCCGATGGCCGCGCCGATCTTGACGCCTTGCAGGCCGCGATCACGCCGGAAACCGGCCTCGTCGCGATCATGGCGGTCAATAATGAGATCGGGGTGATCCATCCGCTCGCAGACACCATCGCGATTGCTCATGCAGCGGGCGCGCGGGTTCTGGTTGATGCGGTCCAGGCTTGCGGAAGGCTTGCCTTGTCAGACTTGCGGCCAGACTACTTCGCGGTATCGGCGCACAAGATGCACGGTCCCAAGGGCATAGGCGCGTTGTGGATGGGTAATGGCGTGGTTGTAGCCCCTTTCATCCACGGCGGCGGACAGGAGGCGTCCTTGCGCTCAGGCACTCTCTCGCCCGCTCTGTGCGCCGGGTTTGGCGTGGCAGCCCAGATGGCAGCGGCGGATATGGCGGAGCAAATGTTTCACGTGAAACATTTGTGGAACATCGCCCGCGATGCCTTCGCCGAGTGGGAACTCAACGGCAGCGAGGAGCACCGCTGGCACGGCAATCTCAACGTGCGGTTGGATGGCTTGGACGTCGCGCGATTGATGAGCGATTGCCGCCACATCATGTTCTCAGCGGGCAGTGCCTGCGCCAGCGGATCAGGCCGGCCGAGCCATGTGCTGCGCGCCATTGGGTTGTCTGACGCAGAGGCAAAGTCCTCTATTCGCCTCGGATTCGGGCGCTATACGACCGAACAAGACATCGAAACCGCCGCCGCGGCCATCAATGCCGCCGCCAGGGAGCAAGGCCTGTGAGCATCACCATCACCTTCCTCGATCCCTTCGGCAAGCCGGTGGCGGCCGTGGGCGAGCCGGGCGATAATCTGCTGCGGGTGGGCCAGGCGGCGGGGCTGCCCTTGGAGGGCACCTGCGAGGGGCAGATGGCGTGTTCCACCTGCCACGTGATCGTCGCCGCCGAATGGTTCGACCGCCTGATCCCCGCTGCGGAGGAAGAGGAAGACATGCTCGATTTCGCCGCCGGGGCGCGGCGCACCTCGCGCCTGTCGTGCCAGATCGAGCTGACCGCCAACCTCGATGGGTTGACGGTCAGCGTGCCAACAGAAAGCAATGATCTCAGGCGGATGTAGCGGTTTCCTGCGGCTTGCCGAGGCGGTTCAGCCGCCGGGCGACCCAGACGACCCCGCCGAGCGGCAAGGCCACTGCTCCGATCAGGATCAGGAAGGCGACCAGATAGCCGAAGATTGACCCGAGCGACCCCACCGCACCCGTTACCGGGCCAAGGAAATCACTCGTGACCGGGGTGCCGGATTCGTAGTGCACCGTCACCCGGCTATAGGCGACGCGGCCTTCCATCTCTTTGAGCCAGCTGCGCGCCTGATCGATCTCCTCGTTGACCGCCGCAACGCTGCGTTCGGCCTCGATCAGTTCCTCGACTTTGCCCTTGCGGTTGCGCAGCACGTCCTGCAACCGGTCGCGCAGTTCGACGCGGGAGCGCAGGCGGGCTTCGGTATCGACCATCTGCTTGGATAGCTCTTCCGAGGTGATTTCCGCCGCGATTTGATCGGCCCCTGCATCTTCGGCTTCATCCTCCAGCAGCGCGCCAAACGCCCGCGCCTGCCGCGTTGCGACCGCCATCTTAAGCTCGCCGGCAACCTCGCCGTCGTCTTCTCCGGTCTTGGTCATGCCGGTGATCTGGCAGATGGTCGGCCCCTGCTGTTCGCACAGGCTCGCATGGCGTCGCTGAAGCGCGCCGATCTCCTCGCCGGGCAAACGCCATCGGAAATCATAGACATAGGCTAGCTGCGGCAGATTCACCGGGATTTCGGCGAGCGTGGGCAGGGCGGCGCCTTCATTCCCGGCAACGGCGTCAGCCGCCGCAGATTCGGTGGCCGGGACAGCGGCGACTTCCTCCATCGCAGCTTCGGATGGGCCACTGTCATTCTGGCTGCATGCAGTCAGGGCGAGTGTAGCGGTGGCAGAAAGAATCAATGACTTACGCATGTTCTCTCTCCTCGTGAAGCTGAGCGGCGCAGCCCGATTTGCGAGTCGCACCTCAGTTTCGCCTTATTTATGCCGTATTTTCGCCATAATTAAACCGCAATATCGCCATAATCTCCTTCAAATTGCCTTTTTCAGCCTCGGGGCACCCGGCGCAAGGTGCGGTCAAGCCTGTGGAAACCCCTCTCCCGGCACCGCCCGGGGATTGCTAGACGGGCGCGATGTCCGACACCGTTACCATCCCGCCGGAAGACCCGTTTGACGCCATCGTCGATGCGCCCTTCGATGCCGCGCTGTCCGAGCGTTATCTGGTCTATGCGCTGTCCACGATCACCGCGCGGTCGCTGCCTGATCTGCGTGATGGGCTGAAGCCGGTGCACCGCCGCCTGCTGTGGGCGATGCGGCAGCTGAAGCTTGATCCGGGTTCGGCGTTCAAGAAATCCGCCCGCGTGGTCGGCGATGTGATCGGCAAGTATCACCCGCATGGCGATTCCAGCGTGTATGACGCAATGGTCCGTCTCGCGCAGGATTTTGCGCTGCGTTATCCGCTGGTGGAAGGGCAGGGCAACTTCGGCAATGTCGATGGCGATAACGCCGCCGCCTACCGCTACACCGAAGCGCGCCTGACCAAGACCGCGATTGCGCTGATGGCGGGTCTGGACGAAGGCACGGTTGATTTCATCCCGACGTATAACGGCGAGGAGATCGAGCCCGAGATTTTCCCCGGCCTGTTCCCCAACCTGCTCGCCAATGGATCGAGCGGCATCGCGGTCGGCATGGCAACCTCTATCCCCAGCCACAATGTCGCGGAGATCATCGACGCTACGCTGGAACTGATCGACAACCCCCACGTGGAACACGAACGGCTGATGCAACTGTTCCACGGCCCGGATTTCGCCACAGGAGGCCAGGTGGTCGACAGCGCGGCGAGCATCGCTGAGGCCTATCGCACCGGGCGCGGCGCGTTCCGGTTGCGGGGAAAATTCCACGCGCCAGAGGCGAAAGACGCCGATGACATCGCCGCCGGGATCGAGCGGCTGGGCAGCGGGCAATGGCAGCTGGTCATCAGCGAAATCCCGTATCAGGTGCCCAAGGGCAAGCTGATCGAACAGATCGCCGCGCTGATCGGGGACCGGAAACTGCCGATCCTTGAAGATGTGCGCGACGAAAGCGACACCGCGATCCGCATCGTGCTCACACCCAAAAGCCGCAATGTCGATCCCGAATTGCTCAAGGAAAGCCTGTTAAAGCTGACCGATCTGGAAACGCGCTTCAGCCTCAACCTGAACGTGCTCGACACTCAGCCGGGATTTGGCCGCGCGCCGATGGTGATGGGGCTGAAGGAGCTGCTCGAAAGCCGGACGCGGGCGCAGATCGACATCCTGCAACGCCGCGCGCAGCACCGGCTCGACAAGATCGCATCGCGGCTTGAACTGGTGCGCGGTT
>JAKFWB010000011.1 GCA_021732945.1 Porphyrobacter sp. | reverse complement strand
GCGATCATGCCGGTGATCATTGCATCGGGCACCTTTGCGATCATCGCCTATCTGGTCGGGCGCGCGGATTTCTCCGAGTACCTCGGCATTCCGCATGTGCCGGGCGCTGGGGAACTGGCGATTTTCTGCGCGGCGATCATGGGGGCGGGGCTCGCCTTCCTGTGGTTCAACGCGCCGCCTGCTGCGGTGTTCATGGGCGATACCGGGTCGCTGGCACTGGGCGGAGCACTGGGTGCGATTGCGGTCGCTTCACACCACGAGGTTGTGCTGGCGATTGTCGGCGGGCTGTTCGTGCTCGAAGCGGTCAGCGTGATCGTGCAGGTGTTCTGGTTCAAACGCACTGGCAAGCGGGTGTTCCGCATGGCCCCGATCCACCACCATTTCGAGCAATTGGGCTGGAGTGAAAGCAAGGTCGTGATCCGCTTCTGGATCATCGCCATCGTGCTGGCGCTGATCGGCCTGTCGACGCTGAAGCTGAGGTAGACCGCGCATCGTGATCATCTCCCCCGCCTTTGCCGGACAGCGCTACGCGGTGCTCGGCCTCGCGCGCTCGGGCGCGGCGGCGGCTGAGGCGCTGATCGCGAGCGGGGCGGAAGTGATCGCGTGGGACCGGCAGGATGTGGCGCGCGAACCGTTTGAAGGCCGCTGCCGGCTGATCGATCCGCTGGAACTCGATCTCACCGGACTTGCCGGGGTGATCGTATCGCCCGGGGTGCCGTTGAACACTCACCCCATCGGCCCCCATGCTTGGCATTATGGCCTGCCGGTGATTGGCGATATCGAACTTTTCGCCGCCGCGCGGGACAGCCTTCCGCCGCACAAGGTGGTCGGGATCACCGGCACCAATGGCAAATCGACCACCACGGCGCTGGTGCACCACATTCTGACCGAGGCGGGCGTGCCCTGCGTGATGGGCGGCAATATCGGCGAACCGATCCTGGCGCAGGCCTCGCTGGCTGAAGGCGGGGTCTATGTGCTCGAACTGTCGAGCTTCCAGATCGATCTCACCTTCACGCTCGATTGCGATGTCGCGGCGCTCACCAACATCACGCCCGATCACCTTGATCGCTATGCAGGGTTCGAAGCCTATGCTGCCTCCAAGGAACGACTGTTTCAAATGCAGACGAGCGGCACCGCGCTGATTTGTGATGAGGACGCGCCCTCCGCTGCCATCGCCGATCGGTTGGCGGCAGAGGGGAAGCCACTGGTGCGGATCACAACCAATGATCTTGCAGTAGCCGGGCTGGCCGATGGCCGTTCGCCCTCGCTCGCCGGGCCGCACAATGCGCAGAACGCTGCTGTTGCTATGGCGATCTGCCGCGCGCTGGGCCTTGGCGATGCGCGGATTGCCGCCGGTCTTGCCAGCTATCGCGGGCTTCCCCACCGGATGGAGCGGGTGTGCGATGTGAAGGGCGTCAGCTATATCAATGATAGCAAGGCCACCAACGCTGCCTCTGCCGCGCCTGCGCTGGCGGCCTTTCCGCCGGATCCCGCCATCAATGGCGGCGCGCCCCGGATTCACTGGATTGTCGGCGGCCTGCCCAAGGAAGACGGGCTGGGCGCCTGCGACGATCACCTCGGCAATGTCGCTGCGGCCTATACCGTGGGTGAGGCCGGGCCGATGTTTGCCGATCTGCTGGAAGGGCAAGTGCCGGTCGAGCGCTGCGAGCTGATCAGCGAGGCCGTGCGCCGGGCCGAAGCCGCCGCGCGCCCGGGCGAAGTGGTGCTGCTTTCCCCCGCCTGCGCCTCTTACGATCAGTTTCGCGACTATGAAAAGCGCGGGCATCACTTCCGCCAGATGGTCGGCGTGATCACGGGATGCGAAACCTGCGATGACACCGCCAGCCGGAGCATCCTGCCATGACCGCCCCGGCCTATACCCAGCCCGTGCGCGGCACTTATCTGCCCCCGGTGGCGGTGCAGCGCCGCTGGCGCGATGCCTTGCGCATCTGGTGGCGCGAGCTTGACAAGGTGCTGTTGCTGCTGATCGGGTTGCTGATGGCCATGGGGCTGGTAGCTGTCGCCGCAGCCTCACCCGCCAGCGCCGATCAGCTATCGACCGCCAAGGTCACGCTTGATGATCTCATGTTCTTCAAGCGGCATGTCGTGTTCCAGCTGATGGGGCTGGCGCTGATGATCGGGCTGTCGTTCCTGTCGCGCGATCAGGCGCGGCGGCTGGGCATTCTGGTTGGCGCAATCATGCTGGCGCTGATGTTCGTGGTGCCGATATTGGGCGAGGAAAAGAACGGCGCGCGGCGCTGGATCAATGTCGGCATGAGCTTGCAGCCATCGGAGTTCCTGAAGCCGGGTTTTGCGATCACCTGCGCGTGGATCCTCAGCTGGCGGCTGCGCGATGGGGCTCTGCCGGTGATCTGGTATGTCACCGGGCTAATGGTGCTGGTGGCGGCGCTGCTGATGGCGCAGCCCAATTTGGGCGATGCGATCCTGTTTGGCGGCATCTGGCTGGTGATGGTGCTGCTGGCGGGCCTGCCATGGCAGCGCGTCGGCGCGATGATCGGGGCAGGGGCGCTGGGCCTGACGCTGGCCTATTTCTTCTATGACAATGCCCGCCACCGGATCGACGGTTTTCTGGGCGGCGGCACGGCTTTTGATCAGGTCGATCTGGCGCAGCGCACGCTGCTGGCGGGGGGATGGACTGGAAGCGGCTTGTGGCTCGGCATCCGCAAGATGAACCTGCCCGAAGCGCACACTGATTACATCTTCTCGGTCATCGGCGAGGAGTTCGGGCTGATCACCTGCGCGATCATCGTGCTGCTTTACTGCGGGCTGGTGCTTCGTGGGCTGCTGCGGATGGTGAATGAAGACAATCTGTTCGCGCTGCTTGCCAGCGTCGGTCTGATCACCCAGTTCGGCGGTCAGGCCTTCATCAACATCCTCGTCAACCTCAAGCTGTTCCCGTCCAAGGGGATGACGCTGCCGCTGATTTCCTATGGCGGATCATCGACACTGGCGGTGTGCTTCACGCTTGGGCTATTGCTGGCGATCACCCGGCGCAATCCCTTCCTCGCCCGCGAGGCGGGGGGATTGCGCGATTGGATCGAACGCAAGGAAGACCGCGCATGACCAGCAATGTCCCGACAGGCGCTTCACGCCATTTCGTGCTGGCGGCGGGCGGCACGGGCGGGCACCTGATCCCGGCCTTTGCGCTGGCGGCGGAGTTGCACGCACGCGGCCATCACATCGCGCTGATCACCGATGAACGCGGCGCGGCGATCCCCGGCAAGCCCGATTATCTCACCGCCCACGTGCTGCCCGCCGGACGGTTCGGCAAGAACCCGTTGGGCTGGCCCGCAGGGATCCGGGCGGTGCTGGAAGGGCGCAGCATGGCGCTGCGGCTGTTCGATGCCTTTGAGCCCTCCGCGATCATCGGCTTTGGCGGTTACCCCGCGCTGCCCGCACTGCTGGCAGCGACGGCGGTCAAGCTGCCGAGCGTGGTGCATGAACAAAACGCGGTGCTTGGCCGCGTCAACCGGCTGCTCGCTGGCCGGGTCGATGCGATTGCGACCTCTTATAACAAGGTCGACCGGTTGAAGCCGAAGCACGCGGCCAAGGTCCACCTCACCGGCAATCCGGTGCGGGCCGAGGTGCTGGCTTTACGCGAACAGGATTTCCCGGCCTTTACCGATGATGGCCTGCTGCGGGTGTTGGTGACGGGCGGCAGTCAGGGCGCGCGCGTGCTGTCGGACATAGTTCCCGATGGCCTCTCCATGCTGCCCCCGGCGCTGCGCCAGCGTTTGCAGGTGACCCAGCAATGCCGCCCGGAGGATATAGAGGCCGTGCGGATGCGCTATGCCAGCCACGGCATCCCGGCCGAACTCGGCACCTATTTTGAAGACATGCACGAACGGCTGGCGGACGCGCATCTGTTCATCGGCCGCGCAGGCGCTTCGACTATAGCGGAACTGACCGCCGTCGGTCGCCCGGCGATCCTTGTGCCGCTGCCGATTGCGACTGACGATCACCAGGCGGTCAACACCCGCGAGATGGTGAAGGCGGGCGGGGCGCGGATGATCCGGCAGGAGGCGTTCACTGCCAAGGAACTCGCCAAGCAGATACAGGCGATGGCGATGAACCCGGCGAGCCTCGCCAACGCGGCCCACTGTGCCTTCAATTGCGGACGGCCCGATGCGGCTAAGGACTTGGCCGATCTGGTCGAGAGCATGAGCAGGATTGATCTGATGGATGTGATCCGCGTGGGCGAGGCGGCTCCGCGTGCTGCACACGCAGCCACCCGTCCGCAGACTGCCACTCGCAAGGCTGCCAAGGATCGGGCAGAGGCATGAAAGGCGTCGGCACTGACATCGGCACGATCCACTTCGTCGGGATCGGCGGGATCGGCATGTCCGGCATTGCCGAGGTGATGCGCAATTTGGGCTACGCGGTGCAAGGTAGCGACATTGCCGAAAGCGCCAGCGTGGAACGCCTGCGCGCGCGCGGGATCATCGTGCATATTGGCCATGCGCGCGAGAACGTTGATGGTGCCGCCGTGGTCGTCACCTCCACCGCCGTGCGCCGCACCAACCCCGAAGTCGCCGCCGCCCTCGAAGCCCGCATCCCGGTGGTGCGCCGCGCGGAAATGCTGGCGGAACTGATGCGGCTCAAATCCACCGTTGCGGTGGCAGGCACGCATGGCAAGACCACGACGACCAGCATGATTGCGACGTTGCTTGATGCGGGCGGGATCGATCCGACCGTGATCAACGGCGGGATCATCGAACAATATGGCTCGAACGCGCGGCTCGGCGATAGCGACTGGATGGTGGTCGAAGCGGACGAGAGCGACGGCAGCTTCCTGCGCCTTGACGGCACCATCGCGGTGGTCACCAATATCGATCCCGAGCACCTGGATCACTACGGCGATTTCGACGGAGTGAAGAAGGCGTTTGTGGAGTTCATCCACAACGTCCCGTTCTACGGCGCGGCAGTGTTGTGCGTTGATCACCCCGAAGTGCAGGCGGTGATCGGCAAGGTGCGCGATCGCAAGGTCGTGACCTACGGCTTTTCGCTGCAAGCCGACATTTGCGGCGTCAATGTCCGCAGTGCCGAGGGCGGGAATACCTTTGATGTGATCGTGCGCCAGCGCGGGGCCGAGGATCGCCGGATCGAAGGCGTGCATCTGCCCATGCCGGGGCGCCACAATGTCCAGAACGCGCTCGCCGCAATTGCTGTGGCGATTGAGATGGGCTGTTCGGATGAAGTGATCCGCTCAGGCTTTGCCCGCTTCGGCGGGGTGCGGCGGCGGTTCACCAAGGTCGGCTCAGTCGCGGTCGAAGGCGGCGCGGTGACGATCATTGATGACTACGCCCACCACCCGGTCGAAATCCGCGCCGTGCTGTCCGCCGCGCGGGAGGCCGTGGCGGGAACCGATGGTAAGGTGATCGCGGTCGCGCAGCCGCACCGCTATTCGCGGCTCAATGATCTGATGGATGCGTTCCAGTCGTGCTTTGACGATGCGGATATTGCCTATGTCGCGCCGGTCTATTCGGCGGGCGAGGAGCCTTTGCCGGGGGTCGATCACACCGCGCTGGTCGCCGGAATGAAGGCACGCGGACACCGCGCCGCGCGCGAGATTGCGGGGGCCGATGCGCTCGCCGATGTGCTGGCGGGTGAAATTGCTCCGGGCGACATGGTGGTTTGCCTTGGCGCGGGCGATATC
>JAKFWB010000012.1 GCA_021732945.1 Porphyrobacter sp. | reverse complement strand
CGCTCAAAGCCAAGCTCAAGCCTGAATGGCTCGCCGAGCTTGCCCGCCGGACAGGACGCGAAGTGCGGTTAGAGGCCGATCCCGGCCTTGCGCTTGAAGCGCCGAGTGCCCAAATTCTGAGCCTATTACCACCAAATCGAAACCTTGCCCGATCTGCCGGAAGGCACGCACCGAGCAATTCACCCCCTTCTGCTCGCAGCGCTGCAAGGATCGCGATCTGGCACGGTGGTTTTCGGATTCCTATGCCGTCCCCGGCCCGCCTGCCGACCCGGAGATCATTGCGTCCAACGACTGGCGCGAGCAGGATTGATCGGGAGCGCATAAACGCAGCCTTGGCCGACAATACCCCCTTGCCAACCCCCGCCGCCTTCGCCATAGGGCCGCTCTCATTTGCTCGCCGGGCCATCCAAGCCCGTCGCTCGCAGCGAATGCCCGAGTAGCTCAGGGGTAGAGCAGCGGATTGAAAATCCGCGTGTCGGTGGTTCAAATCCGCCCTCGGGCACCATTCGCTGAAAAGGGAAAAGTGCCAATGTCCCGCCGCACCAAGATCTATGAAGGCAAGGCCAAGATCCTCTATGAGGGTCCGGAGCCAGGCACGCTCATCCAGTATTTCAAGGATGATGCGACCGCCTTCAATGCCGAGAAAAAAGGCACGATCAACGGCAAGGGTGTGATCAACAACCGCATCAGCGAACATGTGTTCACGCGCCTCGCCCATATCGGCATCCCTACCCACTTCATCCGCCGCCTCAATATGCGCGAGCAGCTGATCCGGCAGGTCGATATCATTCCGATCGAAGTGGTGGTGCGCAATGTCGCCGCCGGCTCCATCTCCAAGCGCCTCGGTATCGAGGAAGGCGAGCCGCTGCCGCACACGCTGATCGAATATTACTACAAGGACGATGCGCTGGGCGATCCGCTGGTCGCTGAAGAGCACATTGCCTGCTTCAACTGGGCATCGAACGAGGAGATGCACGACATTTCTTCGATGGCGATCCGCATCAATGATTTCATGTGTGGCATGTTCGCCGCGATCGATATCCGCCTCGTTGATTTCAAGCTGGAATTCGGGCGGCTTTATGATGGCGATTACAGCCGCGTCATACTGGCTGACGAGATCAGCCCGGATGGCTGCCGCTTGTGGGACATGGCGACCGGCGAAAAGCTCGACAAGGATCGCTTCCGCCGCGACCTCGGCGGTGAGGAAGAAGCTTACCGTGAAGTCGCGCGCCGCCTTGGCCTGCTGAACGGCGAGGACAATGGCCCGGGCGAGGTGTTTGACCTCTCCCACGCCCGTTCGCGCCTGCGCGGGCCGCCGCCCCTCAAGAAATAGGCTGACAAGCCGATTTGCAGTGTTAGTCTCGGATCAGTCGCAACCTGTCTGAGAGCCATCTGATATCCATGAACAAATCGCCTGTTCTTGCCAGCCTGCTGCTGGCGCTGTCGCCGCTCGCCTTCACCACCGCACTCGCCGCGCAGGATGCGCCCGGCCGGGAGGCAACGGCTGAGACAACCGCTCAGGCGCCGGCTCCTGTCTGGGCCTTCGAGGACAGCGACGTGCCGGTCGACACCGGCTACACCTTCGGGCGTCTGGACAACGGGATGCGCTACGTCATCCGGAGCAACGCCACCCCGGCAGGCACGGCGCTGGTGCGGATGCGAATCGATTCGGGCGCGCTTGAGGAAACCGAGACCGAGCGCGGCCTCTCGCACTACCTCGAACACATGGCCTTCAATGGCTCCACGGGCATACCCGAAGGTGAGATGATCAAACTGCTCGAACGCGAAGGCCTGGCGTTTGGCGCGGACACCAATGCCTCGACCGGTTTCGATAACATCACCTATCTCCTCAACCTGCCGCGCAATGACGAAGCGCTGCTGGGCACCGCGCTGATGCTGATGCGCGAGACCGCGAGCGAGCTGACCATCGCGCAGGAAGCGGTGGAGCGTGAACGCGGGGTGATCCTTGCCGAACGGCGTGACCGGGCGGGCTTCCAGCTGCGCAATTACGAGGACAATTCCGAATTTCTCGCTCCCGGAGCGCGCTATACCGAGCGCCTGCCGATTGGCACGATCGCAGTGCTTCAGAACGCCACGGCCGAGCAGCTTCGCGCGCTGTATCGGCGCACCTATACGCCGGCTAACACCGTGCTGGTGGTGGTCGGCGATTTCCCGGTTGAAGTGGTCGAAGCCGGCATCCGCGCCCGCTTTGCCGATTGGACGCCCGACCCTGCCCCGGCTGAACCCGACGCCGGTCCGATTGACATCAACCGCAAGGGGCTGACCGACATCCATGTCGATCCCGCGCTGCCCGAAAGCGTCACCGTCAGCCGTCTCGCCCCGTGGCGCGACGAGCCTGACACCATTGCCAATCGCCGCGCGGATGGCCTGCGCGGCGTCGGCTACGGCATCGTCAACCGCCGCCTCGCACGCCTCGCGCGCGGAGCCGACGCGCCGTTCCGCGGGGCGAGTTATGGTTCGGGTGATATCTTTGAAGATGCGCGCATCACCAGCATTTCGGTCAGCAGCGCCGATGGCGAATGGACAAAGGGCGTGCTGGCCGCGACGCGTGAGGTCAACCAGGCGCTGACCTATGGCTTCACCCAAGCCGAGGTTGACGAACAGGTGGCTAACATCCGCACCGCGCTGGAGAATGCAGTCAAGTCGGCCGATACGCGCAGCAATGCCGTGTTCGCAGGTGCGGCGCTGGCGCTGGTTGAGGACGAACGGGTGCCTAGCACGCCGCAATCCGCGCTCGCCGAATTCGAACGCCTTGCCCCCGAGATGACCCCGCAGGCCTTGTGGCAGGCGGTGCTGGCGGACGCCGCGCCGCTCACCGATCCGCTGATCCGCTTTGAAGGCCGCACTGCTCCCAATGGCGGCGAAGCTGCCTTGCGCACGGCCTTTGCCGAAGGCATGGCGCTGCCGATTGCCGCCCCAGTCGACAACGGTCCGCTGGTGTTTGGATATAGTGAGTTCGGCGCGCCGGGGACAGTCGTATCTGACATGGTCGAGGAACGACTTGGCATCCGCCGCATCGTGTTTGCCAATGGCGTCCGCCTCAACCTGAAGCACACCGATGTGCGCAAGGATCGGATCGCGGTGACCTTTGCCGTGGACGGCGGCGATCTGATGAACACCCGCGACGCGCCGCTACGCGCCTATCTTGCAACAACGCTCACCTCAGGCGGGCTTGGCAAGCACAGCCAGGATGAGATCGCCAGCGTGTTCGCCGGGCGCAGCGTCAGCTTCGGCTTCGGCAGCGGACCCGACGCTTTCACTGCCTCGGCCAACACAACCCCGCGCGATCTGCTTTTGCAGATGCAGGTGCTCGCTGCCACCCTGACCGATCCGGGCTATCGTCCCGAAGGCGTGGAGCGGTTCCGCAAGAACATCGACAACTTCTTCAACACGCTCGATTCCACCCCGGGCCGCGCGCTGGACGCCGCGAGCGGCGCAATCCTGTCGGACAATGATCCGCGCTTCAGCCTGCAACCCAAGGAAGCGTTCTTCGCGCTCGATTACGAAGGGCTGCGCGTTGCGATCAGTGATCGCCTGGCGTCTGGCGCCATCGAAATCGCACTGGTCGGTGATCTTGATGAAGACGCCGCCATCACTGCGGTTGCCACCACTCTGGGCGCGCTACCGCAGCGGGAGGCAGCGTTCAGTCCGCGCACTGACAACCGCACTCGCAGCTACACCGCCACCCGCGGCCAGCGCGTCCTGACCCACAAGGGCGAGCCTGATCAGGCGTTGCTGCAATGGTATTGGCCCACCACCGATGACAGCGACTTGGGCGAAACGCTGCGGCTGGATCTGCTGTCGCGGATCGTCCGGCTGGAACTGACCGACCGGCTGCGGGAAAAGCTGGGGCAGGCCTATTCGCCGTCAGCCGGGTCACAGCCCAGCCATTACTATCCCGGTTACGGCAACTTCATCATCGGCACCTCGGTTGCCGCTGATCAAGTCGAAGCCAGCCGCGCGGCCTTGCAGGGTCTGATCGCTGATCTTCGCAAAGCCCCGCTTGACGCCGATGTGCTAGACCGGGCGCGCAAGCCCTATCTTGAAGAATACAACAATGCTCTCAAGGACCTGGGAGGCTGGACCGCGCTCGCTGCGCGCGCCCAAAGCGAGCCGCAGCGGTTGGATCGCTTCATCGCAGTGCCATCTGTCATGTCCGCGATCACGCCAGAAGACATCCACCAGACCGCGCTCAAATACCTCATCCCCGATGGGGCGGTTGAATTCACCGTGCTGCCCGAAGCCACGGTTGCCGCAGCAACGTCCACCGCGAGCAAATAAGAAAAAAGGGCCGGCAGGTCGCCCCCTGCCGGCCCTTCCCTTTCGATGCCCCCACGGATGGGGGTCAACCCTTAGTACTTCACGCCAAACAGCACGCCGATAATGCGCGGATCGTTGACGAAGGCGGTGTTGTTGTTGAAATCAATCACGCCCTGCACGTTGTCTTCATCGGTGATGTTGCGCGCGAAAGCGGCCAGCTCCCACTGCCCATCGCTGCCCGAATAGCAGATCTTGAGGCCGCCTTCGATGCGGCTGTCGGCGTTGAATTCTTCGCTTTCATACAGCAGGAAGTTGGTTTCGCCGAGGAAAGTCCAATCGGTGAAGATGAAGAACTCGCCGCTGTCACCCACCGGGATGCCATAACGCGCGGTGAGATCGCCGCTCCATTCGGGCGCGTTGGGGAAGGGGTTGCCGTTGATCGAAGCAAAGTTGATCGGACCGAACGGACCGGCAACGACGCGCAACGGATCGGTCACGGTGCACTGCGCGCAGGTGCCGACTTCAAGCGTGCGGTCCTGAATCTCGATGTTGTTGTAAGCCACGCCCAGCGTCACCAGAAATTCCGGCGAAATCTGGAACGCACCATCAAATTCGATGCCCCATGTCTCGCCCTTGTTGGCGTTGATCAGCTGCACCAGATTGCCCGCGCCGCCCACAGCGGTGAACTGCGGGTCTTCAACGGTGTAGTAGTAGACCGCCCCGTTCAATCGCACCCGGCGATCAGCCAGTTCGGTCTTGTAGCCGACTTCGTAGGAGGTGATGTTCTCCGACTGCGCCACTGACGGCGGGTTGAAGAAGGCAACGTCGCGGCCCTGAATGGTCGGCCCGCGGAACGAATTGGCGACCTTCGCATAGACGCTGACATCATCCGACAGGTCGGCAAACAGGCTGACATCCCAATCGAACTGATCATCACCCACGCTGCGCGGCTGCGGGGCCGAGCCTGAGCGGACGAAGAAGTCCTTCTGATCATCGGTATAGCGCAGGCCGCCGGTAGCGCGCAGAGTTTCGGTCAGCTGGTAGCCGACCTGGCCGAACAGCGCCCAGGCGGTGTTGGTGTGGTTGACAGTGACTGGCGGCGGGAAGGTGAAGCCGACCGTGGTGACATCGAAATCGCTGTCGAAGTAGAACCCGCCAACCTGCCAGGTGAGCGGGCCATTGCCATTCGAAGCAAGCCGGATTTCCGAAGTGGTCTGCTCCAGATCAAGCGAATCCTGCGTGTCCGACGGGAACGGAATGAAGCCAGGGCCGGTTACAAGGTTGCCCCCGTCAATATCACCGCGGCTGAAACCTTCGCTGGTCCAGTAGCTGGTGATTGTGGTCAGGGTGGCAAAGTCGAATTCATAGGTCGAGGTCAGCGACGCGCCGAACTGCTGG
>JAKFWB010000411.1 GCA_021732945.1 Porphyrobacter sp. | reverse complement strand
CAAGAGGCCCGCCGCGATCAGGCGCACCTGTAAGGCTGCAACAAAGTGAAAGACCCGGCTTGCCGGGTTGCGCCTGAGCGCGGCGGGCCTAGCCGGAAGCGCCGCCCATCCCCCTCTTCGGGGACGGCCACAGAAATGCCGGCGCACCCGCGCCGTCCAAAATCAGTCGAATATCATTGAAAGAACATCGCCGCGCAGCGGCCGAACAAGAACGGCACCCTTGCGCGGCGCGACGCCAGCCGGACGTCCTGCGCGCGGGCCTGTGGGCCAGCGGGCGTCCGGCCAGGAGAGAGGCAAGAGCGCCAGCGGGTCAGCCAGAAAACGCCGCACCCTCAAGGAGCGTGCAGCGCGGGAAAGAGTGCGACCTTAGAAAATCCCGCTCATTTTCGGAACGCTCCCGATCGCCACCCGAAGGGCCAAGACTACAGGCTTGGTGCGCGCAGCGCATAGAGCGGGTCGCCCGAAGGGCAGCGCAGTATGATCGTACATGTTCTCGATAACGGATTGACATTGGAACATAGGCGGAACAAAGAAAGAATTGGGATTGGCTTTCAAAGGCAATGCTGTATTCGGAGCGTCAAAAAACGGAGAAAGGGGTATCATGGCCAGAGGAGACGCCGATCAAGAGGCGCTTGCTAAACCGACCGTGCTTGACCTCTTTTGCGGCGCTGGCGGCCTTGCAGAAGGTTTTGCGCAGGCAGGCTACAAAGTGTTGGGTGGGATTGACAATTCGATTCATGCGATCCGAACATTTGAAGCTAATTTTTCAGACGCACAGGGAGTCTTGGCTGATTTACGGTCGCCGGATTTGGATGACTTGGAACGGCAATTCAAAGGTGTTGATGTTGTTGTAGGCGGTCCGTCTTGCCAAGGTTTCAGCACATCGGGTGGGCTTAGCAAGGGCTCCGGACGTGATGAAGCAGACCCGCGAAACAGGCTTTTCATAAATTACATAGAGATCGTGGAGCGTCTTCAACCAAGCTGGATTGTTTTCGAGAATGTTCCGGGGCTTTTGCTTTACGAGAGCGGCAAAGTTGCTCTGGATATAGTCGAAGCGTTCGCGGAAATCGGCTATAAGTTAGTCCCGATGATCCTTCTCGCTGCCGACTATGGCGTTCCGCAATTGCGCCGCCGCTTGGTTTTTGTCGGGAATAGGACCAAGCAGGATATTTCGTTTCCTGCTGCAACGCATGGCGATCCAGACTTGTGGAAGGGGTACGCCCTGCCGTTCGCGCACTTGTCGCGTATCGGACACGGTCGAAGCGACGCGGCTCTGCCTCATGTCACTTTCGACGAGGCATGTGCCGACCTACCGATTGTAGCTGAGGGCGGAGAAATTGATCGCGCACCGTATCAAATTCCTCCACTCTCTGACTATCAGCAACGTATGCGAATAGGCTCGGAACTGGTGTGTCAGCACGCTTCTGCTGACCTTTCTGCGCTTGATCGGGTTGCTGCGCAGACTTTGGAGCCTGGTCAGAATTGGCGTAATATGTCGATGGATGTGTTGCCTCCACGGTTTGCAAAGATCCGTTCGTATGATGCGACTACGATTTTGAAGCGTTTGAGGGGCGATCAGCCAGCTTATACAATTACGACAAAATTCAATGAAGCAACTACAGGCGCTTTCTTGCATCCGACGCAGGCCCGGACTCTGACTTTGCGTGAAGCGGCCCGCCTACAGTCGTTTCCTGACCGATTTGTGTTTTCGGGATCTGCCGCACAAATCCGACAACAGATCGGTAACGCCGTTCCGCCGTTGCTTGCACGCGCTGTAGCTGAAGCAATTTATCCCGACGTAATGTTTGGGAAAACCGGAGTTGTTGCTGGGCCTGTTCGAGATGTGGTTGTCGTAGATAACGCCGTTGGCAAAGCAGATATATTGAAACTCCACGGCGCTCGGAAAAGGGGCAAACCCTTGGCGGCTTTGGAAACGGTAGCCGACTAACCGGTATGCCCTATTTTTCAGAGCAACAGGTCGAAAAGGCTATCGTCTACCTTGGGGAACATGCTCACCAATCCTTGGTCAGTCTGCTGGCTATGCTTCGCGTCGGAGTGCCGACGACAGACGATGAAAATTCCGCCATCACATTCGGCGCTCGGCAAGAAAACGAGTTGCTAGATACCTACTTTAAACCGGTAGGCGGAAGCGAGGATAAGCCGTTTTATATACCGTTCGGTAATGACGGCGGTAAGCCACGCTGGCATGACGCGTCGTATGCGGGCAGCAGCCTACAACGTCAAAGAAAGGATCGGTCCTCGGTTTTCGCTCAGCCCAAGAGTGACAACAAACGGTGGTATCTGAAATCTGGATATGTGGGTGAAGTCGCTTCCGGCGTGGCAGGAAAAATCGGTGATGGCCCAATTTCCTTACCCGCACTAGCGGCATGGATGCTCCGTAAGGCTGAATTTCAGACGGTGGAGGAAGCGGTGCAGCGCCTGATTGATGAGCTTTCGCTTGATCGAGATGGTTTGCTTTCGATAGACGGAGTGTTCACCCGCGATGACTTATTGGGCGTCGGCGCTATCGAACTATCAGACGAAATTCTAGACGATGAAGCTCTAATCGACATACTTGCAAAGCATTCTCCAGCTCCCAAAGCAGTTGCGGATAACTCTGAGGTTACATCAAGTTCGGGTGGCGTGATTCATTCTGCCGCATCTCCCGGCTCGTGGGAGGTAGATGCCGCATTGCTTGCAGAAGCTAGCGGGCTGGAAGGAGTCGAGGAACCAGCGAGGCGCGCAATTGCCGCGCTGCGTTCCGGGATGCACGTCATCTTTACAGGGCCGCCTGGAACTGGGAAAACTACTTTGGCAGAAGCGGTATGCCGTGCCGCCGGTTTTCCGTCTTGGACTGTTCCAGCAACCGATCAATGGACGACGTTCGAAACGATAGGCGGCTATTTTCCCACACCTGACGATACAGACGGCTCCGCTGACCGGCTCGATTTTTTACCGGGCGCGGTGGTGGATTCAATCGAACGGCAACGCTGCCTCATCATCGACGAAATCAATCGTGCTGATATAGATAAGGCGTTCGGCGAACTGTTCACGCTGCTGACCGGCAAGTCAGTTACTTTGCCGTATCGGCGACGTTCAGAAGCGGGCTTTCATCGCATCCGGCTTCAATTCTCCTTTGGCATAGTGGAGGAGGATATCATTGCGATTGCTGTTCCTGATTGGTGGCGAATTATCGGTGCGATGAACGATAGCGACAAAGCAAGTTTGAAGCGCCTGTCCTTGGCATTTGTCCGTCGCTTCGCATTTGTGCCTCTCGATATTCCCAATGCCGAACATTACGGCAAGGTTATCGACCGTACGTTTAGTGCACTCGATCCTGTGCAGGCTAACAAACTGAGCGATTTACAAGTGTGTGTGCGCGCACTTTTTGTGGATCGCACGGCCGGCCTCGGGGGGATAGGGCTGCCGATGGGACCTGGTATCCCTCTCGCCATGATACGACATGGCGTAGCGGAAGCAGAAATGGATTCGGTTCGCAGTGTCGCAGAGATAGTCCGTTCTTGTATTGACTTGTACCTAATTCCTCAATTCCAAGGCCGACCTGATAAGCACTCGGACATTTCCACGTTGCTGGCACCTTATTATGAGGACCTTGACGGATTTGAGCGGCATCTTGGCGTTTGGACCGGCGTCGGGGTGTGAGTGAGTTACGGACGACGTGGCGCGACTTTATTTGTGCGCCCGATCATCCCTATCGGCATCTCGCAAGTTTAGGTGCCTCGGTTAAAGGTGCAAAGTCAGATTCTTTAGACTTAGCTGATCTCGAAAGCTTTCTGCACAAACTTCGAGCGGAAGCAGATGTCATACTTTTAGCTGATATGGTCGATCTGCTCGATGGGCCATATCTCGAATTTATCGAACGTGACTTGCTTGCTGTGTTGGACCAGCTTTCCAATGAAATGGAGCGGCTGGATGAAATCGTCGGGCCAGGCCTGAAAGGCAATCCAAGATGGGATCGAACGGTGCTTGGTCGGGCAACCCACGCATTGCGACCCGGACTTTTTTATTCGCGCACAGCTTACAGGTCGTTCGATCTTCCGGAAAATGCACTTTTGCGTTGGCTTGTGGGAAATTTGGTCGAGACCATCCATAAGCTTCAGCGAAGTTCCTCCACGTCGGGCCTGCATCCGTCGCTCGCTATGGTCTTGACCCGTTGCGAAGAGGCGCTGGCTCATCATTGGTTTTCACAACTCAGTCGCCCGCTAGCGTTGACACCCGCGATGCTGCTCGCTGCGGAAAGGCATAGGCGACCTGAATACCGAGCGGCGGCAAAGCTCGCGCGTGCACGGGCTAGGCTAAGCGAGAATGCGCTTGATGCGCGTTGGTACGCGATACTGATGCTGTTGGCGGTGGGCTGGCTCGAACCGGTTGACGATGACGACCTCTTTGAACTCTACGCTTTGACGTTGACCCTTGACGTCATTTCACAGGAGCTGGAGTTTGGTGAACCGGTAGAATATGGACTGGTCGCAGCGGGTCGAAGTCATGTTGCGGCTTTCGAGTCCCATAATGGCCGCTTGACCGTCCTTTTTGATCAAAGTCCGGCGGTCGCACTTAAAGGTGAGAGTCGTTACAAGCTAGTGGTAGGAAATCATCAAGGAGTGACGGGAGGATCTCGCCGACCTGACGTATCGGTAATTCTAGAGGATGGGCATGGGAATCGTCGTGTCGTTATTCTGGAAGTGAAACGCACAGCTAGCGAGCGTTATATAAGCGATAGTATCTACAAAATGTTTTCCTATTTGCATGATTTCCGTAGCTTGTGGCTACCCGATCATCCGCTACCCCGGTCGATACTGCTGGTCCCGGAAGGTGTTCAAAAGCATTCTGACGTCAATTTTGCGGAGACAGCTATTGTTTCGGGAAACGACCGTAGTTCGTTAGCGTTGGCTCTATCAACCGCATTACTAAGTGAGTGACTTGTCAAAACGCGGAGGGGCCGTCTTTAAGGATGGAGACCAACGCGGCATTTTCGAGCGCGGTGCGAGAAGCAACGATCGAAGTGTCGGGCAACAGCTTGATGCACTATGCAAAATAGCGATTCGGTTGATGATTGTGTAATTGGTGATGCTATTATCAGTTATCTAGTCACGCGGACAGCCAATACCGCGCGTAGCGCCGTTCTCCGGTGCGAACGAGCGCACCCTTTTCGATCAAGTCGTTCAAATCACGGGTCGCGGTGGCTAGGCTGGCCCCGGTGATCGTCCGGTAATTCCCGGCACTCAACCCACCCGCAAAGCCGTCCGGCCCTTCACGGAACAAGCGAAGCAGCGCCTTTTCCTGCCGTTCGTTGATTTGCCCGCGCAAGCGATCAAGCAGCCGCGTCTTGTCGATCAGGAAGCGGATGCGGGTGATCGTCCGCGCCTGCGCCTCGATGACAATATCGGCAAACCATGTCAGCCAGGCGTCGATGTCGTTGCTCTGGCTGCCAAGCTGAAGGGCGGCATAATAGGCTTTGCGGTGACGATGGATCGTTTCCGCGAGCGCCGTCAGCGTTGGGGCTGCAAGGTTTTGCGCCAAGGCCTTTTCAGCAATCGCCCGCCCGATACGGCCATTGCCATCCTCGAAGGGGTGGATGCTCTCGAACCACAGGTGCGAGATGGCGGCTCGGGTGATCGCCGGAAGCGGATTCGGTGATGCCGGGGCGCTGTCATTGAACCATGCGATGAAGCGGG
>JAKFWB010000516.1 GCA_021732945.1 Porphyrobacter sp. | reverse complement strand
GATATGGCGGCTTCTTGGGGAACTAGGTCACATACCCATAAACAGGATTCCCATCTGGCTTGAGTTCTGATTCAGTGTCCCCGCGAAGGGAGACTTGTTATGGCGCGTTTCGATTTGACGGATTTCGAGTGGTTGGTGATTGAGCCGTTGCTTCCGACGAAGGTTCGCGGGGTTGCGCGGGCAGATGATCGCCGTGTGTTGAACGGGATATTCTGGCGGCTGCGCACGGGAGCGCCGTGGGCGGATATTCCGGCGCGCTACGGGCCGCACACGACCTGCGTGAACCGCTTCAACCGCTGGCGCAAGGCTGGCCATTGGGCGCGAATATTGCAGGCTGTATCAGCAGCTTATGAAGGTGACACCCAGATGATCGATAGCTCGTCGATCCGTGTTCACCAGCACGCAGCCAACGCCCGAAAAAAGATGGCCGATCCCGTTGCATGGGTCGCTCGCGCGGCGGCCTGACAACCAAAATCCACGCCCTGGTTGATGCGCTTGGTCTGCCTATCGGTCTCAAGCTGACGGAAGGGCAAGCGCATGACGGTCGTTCCGCCGAGGACATGCTGGGCGGGCTTGGCGAAGGCTGCGTTCTACTCGCTGATCGAGCGTACGACAGTGATACCATGCGTGCTACTCTGGCCGCACGCGGTGCATGGGCCTGCGTCAAACCGATGCCAAACCGGAAACGCGTCCCGGCCTTCAGCCCGTTCCTCTACCGCTATCGCAACCTCGTCGAGCGCTTCTTCAACAAGCTCAAGCACTTTCGAGCCGTCGCCAACCGCTACGACAAACGCGACGACAACTTCCTCGCCTCAGTACAACTCGCCTCAATCAGAATATGGTTGCGACATAATGAGTCGGTGACCTAGTGCTGGGGGTGGTTGGCGGAGCAGGAGGGATTCGAACCCTCGATACGCTTTTGACGTATACACACTTTCCAGGCGTGCGCCTTCGACCGCTCGGCCACTGCTCCATTGCCCATCAGGACAAGAGCGCGCGCACTAGCCGCGAATGGATTGCTTCGCAAGGCGCGTGGTGGCACCAATGTTGGCATGAGAACAATGCTTCTGGCGGCTTCGGCTGCGTTCGCCCTTGCCCTGCCCGCTTCTGCTCAGGACTCCTCGCCCTCAAGTAGCGAAGCGGTAGGGCAAACAAGGACCCCCGCGCCTGCGCCTTCGGAGATTGTCGCGGCTGGGCCAAAGGCCGATTGGGTGGCGATTCCGGCGGAGGACCTGCTGGTGATGACCCTCGCGCCCGATGCCGAGGGCAAACCACGGCAGGTGGTGATCCAGCTAATGCCCGCGCCCTTCTCACAAGGCTGGGTCCACAACATCCGCCTGTTCGCGCGCGCGGGCTGGTATGACGGGATCTCGGTCAACCGGGTGCAGGACAATTACGTCACCCAATGGGGCGATCCCAATTACGACAACCCGGAAGCGACGGGGAAGCCGAAGCCGCTGCCCGAGGGGCTCAGGGTAATGGGGGAAAAGGACTACCGCGTCACAGCCAATATGGGCCTGATCAATGATCCGATTGTTCATGGCTACGAGATATGGCCCGGTGTTCGAGCCCGCGAAGGACGACCGCTCGATGGCATCGTCACGCCGGTTACCGCCGAAATGCTTGCGGGAACCGCAGAGCCATCGCTGCCCGTGCCGCGCGACAGCTATGCCGATGGCACAGGCTTTTTCGAGGGCTGGCCGGTGGCAGGCGAGCGGACACTGGACAAGGACAAAGACCGGATCCAGCACTTCTTTCCAGCATTCCTCAAGACCATGTGGCCCACTCACTGCTACGGCATGGTCGGCGTCGGGCGGAATTATTCGCCGGACACCGGATCGGGCGCGGAGCTTTATTCCGTGATCGGCCATGCTCCGCGCCACCTTGATCGCAACATCGCGCTGGTCGGACGGGTGATCGAGGGGATGGAGCATCTCTCCTCGCTGCCGCGCGGGTCGGGGGCGCTGGGGTTCTACACCGCCGAGGAAGCCGCCAAGCGCACGCCGATCCTGACGGTGCGGGTGGCGAGTGATCTTCCGGTGGGTGAGCAACCGGCCTTCGAATACCTCTCGACCGAGAGCGCCACCTTCGCGACCTACGCCGAAGCGATCGCCAACCGCCGCGATCCGTTCTTCATTGTTCCCGCAGGCGGCGCGGATATCTGCAACATCCGCGTGCCGGTTCGGCGGGCCGAGTAAAGGGCTCACACAAAGCCACAAAGACACAAAGAGTTAAAGCAAGGGACGGCCTGCCTTGTGCCCTTGTGGCTTTGTGTGACACGATCAAACGTCAGTCGGTGCGGCGCAGCCGCCATTGAATTCGCGCCAAGGCGCCAAGACGCGAAGATGTTGCGCGAAACCGCGCCGACCAATCTTTCTTGGCGACTTGGTGTCTTGGCGCGAACTATTCTGCGGCTGCGCGGCCTAGGCTGTCTTCGAGCCTAAGTGTATTTGCCGTTTATCTGCGCGAAACCAAGACCCTAAACCTGCTCCATCAGCTCGATGCGGTTGCCGAACGGATCGGCAGTGAAGAAACGGCGGTAGCCCTCAATCGGCTTGTCATCGCTCGCCGCATATCCCGCCGCCACCAGCCTCGCGCGCAGGGTGACCAGATCATCCACCAGCAGCGCCGGATGCGCCTTGGTCGCGGGGCGGAACTCGGGGTCGACGCCGATGTGGAGGCTCACGGTCCCGCCCGTGAACCAGCACCCGCTCGCCGAAAGCGTCGCGGGCTTGGGCACCTCTGCCATCCCCAGCAACCCGGTGTAAAACTCCCGCGCCCGATCCTCGCCCCCCGCCGGAATGGCGAGCTGCACGTGGTCCAGCCCGACAATCGCCACTACTGCCGCTCCGCCTGCGCCACTGCGTCGCTGGCACGCAGGGCTGACAGGATGCGGTTCAAGTGGCCCGCGTCCTGCACTTCCACCTCGACATCATAGGTCACGAACGGGTGGTCGATCTGCGCCTGCATCAGCGTCTGCACATTGGCCTTGTTCTGCGCGAAGATGCCCGCCATCTCGGCCAACGTGCCGAGCCGGTCGTAGATCGTCACCGACAATTGCCCCACTGCGCCCACCGAGTGGTTACCCCAGGCGAGGTCAATCCAGTCGCTGTCCACCCCGCTCGCCAGCATCAGGCAGTCGATCGCGTGGACCAGCACCGTCTCACCCTTGCGGCGGATGCCGACGATGCGGTCACCCGGCACCGGGTGGCAGCAAGTGGCGAGTTCAAAGGCGACCCCCGGCGTCAGCCCCCGGATCGAGATCGCACGCTCGCGCTGCGTCCATTGTTCATCGTCTGTGAAATCGGCGGTGCTGCCGGGGACGAGCGCTTCCATCACCTCGCGATCGCCGATCTTGGCCGCGCCGATGGCGTACATCAGATCATCGGGCTCATCCATGCCGAGCCGTTCCAGCGCGGCACGGATCGCCTTCTTGCCGATCCGTGCCGGAACGCGCGCGGCAATCTCGTCGAACAGTTTGGAGCCAATCGCGGCGACCTCGTCGCGTTCCTTCATGCGCACCGCACGGCGGATCGCGGCGCGGGCCTTGCCGGTGACGACAAAGGCCAGCCACGACAGTTGCGGCGCAGCGTGGGGGTTCTTGATGATCTCCACCACATCGCCATTGGCCAGCGGCGTGCGCAGCGGCATGTGCCGCCCGTTGATCTTCACCCCCGCCGTCTGACTGCCGAGATTGGTGTGCACCGCGAAGGCAAAATCCACCGCGGTCGCGCCCTTGGGCAGCTGGAACAGTGCGCCCTTGGGAGTGAAGGCGAAGATGCGATCCTGATAAATCGCCATGCGGGTGTGTTCGAGCAGCTCTTCGGCATCATGGCTGGCATCAACAATCTCAATCAGATCGCGCAGCCAGCCGACTTGCCCATCGGCCTTTTCGGCCTGTTTGTAGGCCCAGTGCGCCGCAAGCCCGAATTCGTTGCGGCGGTGCATTTCGCGGGTTCGGATCTGCACTTCGACCCGCATTGAATTTTCATAGATCAGCGAGGTGTGCAAGCTGCGGTAGCCATTGTTCTTGGGGGTGGAGATGTAATCCTTGAACTTGCCCGGCAGGAATTGCCAGGTGGTGTGCAGCACGCCCAGCGCGCGGTAACAATCCTCCTCGCTTTCGGTCAGCACGCGGAAGGCCATGATATCGTTCACCTGATCGAAGCTGACATGGCGTTCGGCCATCTTGTGCCAGATCGAAAAGGGGTGCTTTTCGCGACCGTAAACCTCGACCTTGAGGCCCGCTTCCGCAAGGCGCTGCTTCATGGTCAGCGCGATGGCATCCACCTGCCCGCCATCCTGATTGCGCAGCTGTTCCAGCCGCCCGGCGATGGTGGCGTAGGCATCCGGTTCCAGCTCGCGGAAGGCCAGCGCCTGCATCTCGTGCATATATTCATACATCCCCACCCGCTCGGCGAGGGGGGCGTAGATATCCATCGTTTCGCGCGCGATGCGCTGGCGTTTTTCGGGGCTTTTGATGAAGTGCAGCGTGCGCATATTGTGCAGCCGGTCGGCGAGCTTCACCAGCAGCACGCGGATGTCTTCGGACATGGCGAGCAGGAACTTGCGCAAGTTTTCCGCCGCGCGTTCGTTCTCGGGCATGGCCTCGATCTTCGAGAGCTTCGTCACCCCGTCCACCAGCCGCGCGACCTCAGGCCCGAAATGGGCCTCGATGTCTTCGATCGTGGCGAGGGTGTCTTCCACCGTATCATGCAGCAGCGCAGTGATGATGGTGGCCTGATCGAGCTTCAGGTCAGTCATCAGCCCGGCGACTTCGACCGGGTGGCTGAAATAGGGGTCACCGCTGGCGCGCTTCTGGCTGCCGTGTTTCTGCACGGTATAGACATAGGCACGGTTGAGCATCGCCTCGTCAGCGTCGGGATCGTATTCGAGAACCTTCTCGACGAGTTGATATTGGCGCAGCATGATGCGGTGAATATGGGCGGACCATCAATGCGGGGCAAGCGCGATGTTGCGGCAGCGAAGACAAGCGGCTTGGCAGGGCGGCGCGGCGGTGTTATAACGGGCGTATGAACACGACTCTCAAGATTACCAAGATCGGCAATTCTGCGGCTGTCATCCTCACCAAAGAGGTGCTCGCACAGCTGCGCGCCGAAGTGGGCGACACGATTCACCTGACCCAGTCGCCCGAAGGCTGGCACCTTACGCCCTATGATCCCGATTTCGAGCGGCAGATGAGCCTCGCCGAGCAGATCATGCGCGAGGACCGCGATATCCTTAAGGTTCTGGCGAAGTAAGCGAACCACCCGATGACCAATCCCCGCACCGAGCCGGTCTGGCTCGACAGCCGCATTGCCTATGCCGTCCACGACCGCCAGCTCGCCGAGCATGGTGGCGGCGCGGGCCTGCGCGATGCGGGGGCGCTGGAATCGGCACTGGCCCGGCCGATCAACCGTTGGAACTACGGCGAGGATGAACTGGTGCGGCTTGCCGCAGCCTATGCCTTCGGCATCGCGCGCAACCACCCATTCGTGGACGGCAACAAGCGCACCGCGTGGATCATGGCGCGTCTATTCCTGCTCGCTAACGCGGTCGAGATCGCCTTCGACAAGGTCGAAGCGACCAACACCGTGATCGCTCTTGCTGCCGGAGAAATCTCCGAAGACGAACTCGCCGACTGGTTCCGGCAGCGGGTAGTCGCCGTCAGCTAGCTTCGCCTCAGCTCCAAGTAGCGCGTGGCC
>JAKFWB010000513.1 GCA_021732945.1 Porphyrobacter sp. | reverse complement strand
ACCTGCCCCGGTGTGAGATCGTGGGTTCTCTGGAAGAAAATCGTGGTCCAGGTGACCTTGCCATAGGCCAGGAAGGACGCAGCCGATCCCGCGCAGAGCAGCAGCACAAAAGCGCGCGAAAGCATGACTTCACGCAGCGCTTCCTTCAATGGCAAGGTGGCCGGTTGGCTCTGATTGCGCAGGATCGTCGCAGCATCGGCGTGGCGCGGATCTTTGAGCACGAACCATACCACCAATGCCAGCGTGACGCCCGGCAGGCCCACGATCAGAAAGGCCTCCCGCCAACCGAGATAATCCACCAGCGTGCCGCCGATGACCATCCCCAGCAAAGTGCCGACCGGAATGCCCAGCGAATAGAACGCCAGTGCAGAGCTGCGCCGTTCTGGCGGCACCATATCGCTGATCAGCGAGTGCGCGGGCGGCGTGCAGCCCGCCTCCCCCACGCCCACCCCGATCCGGGCGAGCAACAATTGCGTGAAATTCTGCGCCAAACCGCACAAGGCCGTCATCGCCGACCACACCGCCAGTGCAATCGCGATCACCTTCGGGCGGTTGGTCGATGTCCGGTCTGCAAATCGGGCGATGGGGATGCCCAGCACGGTGTAGAACAGCGCAAAGGCCAGCCCCGTCATCAAGCCAATCTGCGTGTCATTGAGGTCGAGATCGCGCGCAATCGGCTCAGCCAGGATGTTCACGATCTGGCGGTCGATGAAGTTGAAGATGTAGACGGTGAGCAGGAGCCAGAGCGTCACCCTGACCGAGCGCACACCCGGTGCGCTGTCCGTCGTAGTTGCCATTGTCCTGTTCTCCCAATGGTGGCGGTTGGCCCGCCATCCTTGCGCTTAGTTGTCGGCGCTGCTGCCGTGCATGCGTGACGTCATTCAGTAGAGCAGATGCTCGCGCACTGCGGCCACCCATGCGGCTTCGTCGTGTGACGTCATGACGTCGAGATCGTCTGGTGCGGCAGCGTTGTCATCGACCCATTCGCGCAAACCCGGCCCGCCATTGATGACATCGATCGCAAGCCGGTCGAGCTCGTACTCGTAAGGAAAATCGCGCCACAGATTGTAGTGCGGATAAAGCAGCCGGATCGCTTTGAACGCCAGCGCCTGCAACCGCCAAGGCTTGAAGGAATAGTGATCGTAGAAACCACTTTCTGCGTGGATCATCAACGCATTGCAGAGCTTTCCTGAGTGCTTGTGGAAAGTCGGCTCGAACCAGCTTTCGCGGATCGCGCAGCCTTCCAGCCACTCTGGCGCGAGCTTGCGCATCACCTTGTGCACCCCGCCCGCGTCGACGTCCGGTGCACCGAACAGCACCTCCAACGGCCGGGTTGTGCCTCGCCCTTCGGATAGCGTGGTCCCTTCAAGCATGACGGTGCCAGCATAGCAGCGTGCCATATTGACGTTGGCGGCATTGGGCGAAGGGTTGATCCACAGCCGTGACGTCGGCCAACCAAATCCGCCATCCTCATCAGGACGCCAGCCCTCCATTGCCACCACCCGATATTCGACGTCGAGCCCGAAATGCGCGATGAACCAGTGGCCCATTTCCCCCATGGTGAGCCCGTGGCGCATCGGCATCGGGGCGGCACCGACAAAGCTTTCCTGACCTGGCACCAACAGCGTGCCTTCAACCGGGCGGCCGGCGGGATTGGGCCGGTCGAGCACCCACACTTCCTTGCCCGCATTGGCCGCTTCTTCGAGCAAATACAGAAGCGTGGTGACGAAGGTATAGATGCGGCAGCCCAAGTCCTGAAGGTCGAACAGGAACACATCGGCGCTCGTCATCATCTGCCCGGCCGGTCGCCGCACCTCTCCGTACAGCGAGAAGATCGGGATGCCGTAGCGCGGATCCATCTCGTCCGCAGTTTCGACCATGTTGTCCTGCTTGTCGCCCTTCAGCCCATGTTGCGGACCGAAGGCGCTCGACACATTCACGCCCGCCGCGATCAAGGCATCGAGGCTGTGGGTGAGGTCTGACGTCACACTGGCAGGATGCGCCACTAGTGCGACCCTGCGGCTCTTAAGCTGCGCGAGCAATTGCGGATCGGCCAACAGCCGGTCAATTCCGTTCTTCATGGGCGCTTGGGTGGAACAGCAACTGCGTAAAGGCAATGGCATTTGCGCCGCTTGTCCCTATATCAAGGCGATGGATTGGACCTCTGCCCTCATTGCCGCCGCATGGGCCATCATCCTTGGCGGGGTGGGCGGCGCGTTGACCGATATCGGTCCATGGTACCGCGATCTCAAAAAGCCGCGCTGGCAGCCGCCTGACTGGTTGTTCGGCCCGGCATGGACCACCATCCTCGGCCTTGCGGGCTGGAGCTTTTATATCGGGCTGACAACAGCCCCGACACCAGCAGCGAAAACCGCGGTGTTCGCTCTGTTCGGTGCCAATTTCGTCCTGCACTTCCTGTGGTCACCGCTGTTCTTCAAGCTGCGCCGTCCGGATTGGGCGCTGGCGGAGAATGTGCTGCTGTGGTGTTCGGTTACCGCCCTGATGGTGGCGCTGCCCCGCGTGCTGGGCGACAGTTTTGCCGGTTGGCTCAACGTGCCCTACTTCATCTGGGTCAGCTTTGCATTTGTGCTCAACGGGACTATTGTGAAGCTCAACGCACCTTTCGGCCGCAGGGCTGCTAACGCTCAATAATCAACTGGCGGCAGGCTTCGGAGTGGAATTCGGGCGGACCGGGCGAGAAGGCGAGCGCCCAGAATTGCTTGCCGCCGCCGGGATGCTCCACAATCGCGTTCAGCGCGACTTGCGCGGGGCTTAGCAGATCGGAAGCGATACTGGCCCGCAACGCCAACCCAGCGTCGTCGAACGAACAGGTGATCGCAATCGCGTCAACCGGCGCATCGCGCATCCCTTCTCGGAAGGAATCGAAATCATAGGCGGCCCAGCAGCCTGACGGCGAAAGGTTGAATTCGCGATAATAGGTGCCGCCCAGTGGCTGCCAAAAGATTTCGAAACACGTGGTGTGCCACAGATTATCACGCCGCTCAGGCCCCGATTGCGGCGGTAGGATGATGGCCGCGATGTTGCCGTCGAGCTTGAATTCGGCCTCGCAGCCCTGCGACGTGGCGTTGACGGAGGAGGTGACGGCGCGAATCGGGCCAAGATCGCAGGTGCGGTGGAGCATGAGCGCGTGCATCGCACGCTTGTGCCGTCCAAGACTGGCGCGGGCAAGCCTCTTCCCGTTGCGCTCCCTCGCTGTTAAGCGCCGCGGCCATGACCAACTACGAATCCGATCTGCTGCGTGTGCTCGAACAGCGCGGCTACATCCACCAGATGACCGATGCGGCAGGGCTCGATACCCTCGCCGCCAAGCAGATCGTGCCAGGTTATATCGGCTTTGACGCCACGGCGCCTTCACTTCACATCGGCAGCCTGGTGCAGATCATAATGCTGCGCCGCTTGCAGCAGGCCGGGCACAAGCCGGTGGTGGTCATGGGCGGCGGCACCACGCGCATCGGCGACCCCACAGGCCGCGACGAAAGCCGCAAGATGCTGACCGACGCAACGATCGAGGCCAATATCGCCTCGATCCGCGCCGTGTTCGACAAGCTGCTGACCTTTGGTGACGGGCCGACCGATGCCATCATGGTCAATAACCACGATTGGCTTGGGCAGCTTGGTTACATCGAGCTGTTGCAGGAAGTCGGCACGCATTTCACCATCAACCGGATGCTCAGCTTTGATTCGGTGCGGCTGCGGCTTGAACGCGAACAGCCGATGACCTTTCTCGAATTCAACTACATGATCCTGCAAGGTTATGACTTCCGCCACCTCTCCCACACCATGGGCGTGCGGTTGCAGATGGGCGGCAGCGATCAGTGGGGCAATATCGTCAACGGGATGGAATTGGGCCGCCGGATGGACGGGGCAGACCTGTTCGGGCTGACCACCCCGCTGCTGACCACCGCCGACGGCGCAAAGATGGGTAAGACGGCGGCAGGTGCGGTGTGGCTCAACGAAGATCAGCTCCCGGCCTACGATTTCTGGCAATATTGGCGCAATGTCGATGACCGCGACGTGGGCAAGTTCCTGCGCTTGTTCACCGATCTGCCGCTGGACGAGATTGCACGGCTGGAGGCGCTTGAAGGGGCGGAGATCAATGCGGCCAAGGTCGTGCTCGCCAATGAAGTGACCGGGCTGGTGCGTGGGAAAGATGCTGCGATCCGTGCCGAAGAGACTGCGCGCGAAACCTTCGCAGGCTCGGGCGCGGGCGAGGATCTCCCCACCCTTGCCACCGGCGCGGAGGGTATGCGGATCGCCGCGCTGCTGACCGATATCGGTCTCACTGCTTCCAATGGCGAGGCCAAGCGCAAGCTGGCAGAGGGCGCTGTGAAGCTTGAGGGCGAGACAATCACCGATCCCGCCCACCTCGTTTTGCCCGACGAAGGCCAGACATTGCGGCTCAGCCTTGGCAAGAAACGCCACGCATTGGTGCAACGCTGATCCGGCCAGATCAACAGCGCTTTTACCATTTGTCAGCCTTTTTGCGGCAATCCTGCGCCTCCCCATCTTACGGAGGGAAGGAACGCGATACGTGGCCGGTGGAGCTAATCTCAGTGTAACCGATCTGCGCCGCGCGGCGCGCCATCCGGTTGATTTCCCGGCCATCGTCGAGCATTTCGTGCACGGCGATCTGCATCTGCATGTCTCGAACCTGTCGGCCCACGGCTTCATGGTCGACAATGCCAGCAACCTGAGCCGCGGTGACCGCATCATCATTCGCCTTCCGGTGGTCGGCCGTATTGAAGCCTACGTAATCTGGACGCGGGACAATCGCGCGGGGCTCCAGTTTGAACGGATTATCCGGTTGGACGATTTCGTGCTGATCATCGATCAGCTGCAACCCAACCCCCGGCTGCGTCGCTCCCGCTGACAGCGCTGATAGCCAAGCTACACCACTGACAGATTTCATCTGCTTGGCAGCACCCCCTTGGCCTGCCATGGCGCTGGGGAGATGGAACCAACCTCCCCGCTCCAGATCGGCGATTACCGGCGCTATTGGCTTGCCCGCTTCATGGCGGTGTTCGCGACAATGTCGATGGTCGTGTTGCTGGGCTACCAGCTCTACGAAGTTGCACGTGACGACTATGCGATGAGCGTGCCGGAAGCGTCGTTCCAGCTGGGCTTGCTGGGCCTGGCGCAGTTCATCCCGCTATTCGTGCTGACCCCGGTGGCAGGGCTCGCGGCAGACCGGTTTGATCGTCGCCATGTTGCCGCATTCGCAAACGGGATTGACGGTTGCGTTGCGGCACTGCTGGCAGTGCTGACCTGGCAGGACGCGCTGAATATTCCGATCCTGTTCGCACTGGCGGCAGCGCACGGCGCAGCGCGGGTGTTTGTGGGCCCTTCGATGAGCGCGATTGCCCCGAACATCGTGCCCCCTGCCCTTTTACCGCGCGCTATCGCCTTGTCTTCAATTGCTTGGCAGTCGGCATCCGTGGCCGGCCCGGCGGTTGGTGGATTGATCTTCGCTCGCTCGGCATGGTTGCCGCACGCAATGTCGGCGGGCCTGCTGATAGCTGCCATGGCGATGATCCTGACCGTTCGCCCGATCCGCGCCAAGCACGAAGGCCCGCCGCTGAAGCCGCTGCGGCAAATCATCGACGGCATGGTCTATGTCTGGCGGGAGCGATTTCTGCTGGGCTGCATCACGCTCGATCTCTTCGCGGTGCTGCTGGCGGGTGCGACCGCGCTGCT
>JAKFWB010000356.1 GCA_021732945.1 Porphyrobacter sp. | reverse complement strand
CGATTTCTACGTCTTCTCCGCGCACAAGCTCTATGGCCCCACTGGCATCGGCGCGCTGTGGGCGAAGGCCGACATCCTTGCCGACATGCCCCCCTATCAGGGCGGCGGCGCGATGATTGACCGCGTGACCTTTGAACGCACCACCTACGCCCCGCCGCCGCAGCGGTTTGAGGCCGGGACGCCTGCGATCACCGAGGCCATCGCCTTCGCCGCCGCCGTGGATTATGTCGAAGGCATCGGGCTAAGCCGCATCCACACCCACGAAGCCGCGCTGGTCGCCCGGTTGCGCCGCGAGCTTGGGGCGATGAATGACGTCACCCTGTTCGGCCCCGCCGACAGCGCCGGGATCGTCAGCTTCGCGCTTGATGACATCCACCCACATGATCTCGGCACGATCCTTGACGAAGCCAATGTCGCGATCCGCGCCGGCCACCACTGCGCCCAGCCGCTGATGGATTACCTGGGCGTTCCTGCCACCGCGCGCGCCAGCTTCGGCCTCTATTCGACCGAGGCCGATATCGACGCGCTAATGGCCGGAATTGCCCGCACCCGCCGCATTTTTGGAAAAGGATGAGAGCGATGGACAGCTCGATCGAAAAGCCCCCCCGCGCCCGTGTGGCTGACGCAGTTGATAACGACAGTGCGCCCGAAGCCCCGCGCCAGCGCGACTATCTCGACGGCTTCCTTGCCGCCAAGACCGGCGATGGGCCGGTCGGCGGCGATGGCAGCGAATTGCAGGCCAATGTGATCGCGGCGCTGCGCGAGATTTTCGATCCGGAAATCCCGGTCAATATCTATGATCTGGGCCTGATCTATGGGGTCGAGGTGGATGACAACCGTGACGCCACCGTCACGATGACGCTGACGACGCCGCATTGCCCAGTGGCTGAGACCATGCCGGGCGAGGTTGAGATGCGCGTCATGTCGGTGCCGGGGATTCGCGATGCCGAGGTGGTGCTGGTGTGGGAGCCCGCCTGGGGCCCACACAAGATGAGCGACGAAGCGCGGCTTGAGCTGGGAATGCTGTGATCGCAGCGCCTGCCTTGACCATCGTGTTGGCCGACTATGGCAACCCCCGCGATGCGGCGGCGGTGATTGCGCTGCTCGATGCCTATGCGCGCGATCCGATGGGCGGCGGTGCGCCATTGGCCGAAGGGGTGAGGGCGCGGCTGATCGGCGATCTGGCGGCGAACGCGCAGGCCTTCTCGCTGATCGCGCGACTGGATGGCGTGCCTGTGGGCCTCGCCAATTGCTTCATGGCCTATTCGACCTTCGCCGCCGCGCCGATCGTCAACATCCACGATTTCGCCGTGCTGCCGGGCCATCGCGGTGCGGGGATCGGCAAGGCGCTGCTCGCCGCTGTTGAGGCCGAGGCCTTGAAGCGCGGGGCCTGCAAGATCACATTGGAAGTGCTGAGCGGCAATCATCCGGCCAAGGCGCTTTACGCGTCACAAGGCTATGGCGATTACCAACTCGATCCCGCCGCCGGACAGGCGCTGTTCTGGCAGAAGAGGTTGACATGACCGAAACGACCACCACCACTCGCCCCGCGCCCAAGGCCGCCGTTATCTTGACACCATCAGCCGAGGCGCGGATCGCCGAGCTGATGAGCAAGGCTCCCGAAGGCGCAATCGGCGTCAAACTGTCGACCCCGCGCCGGGGCTGCTCGGGCCTCGCCTATTCGGTCGATTACGTCACCACCGAAGCCAAGTTCGACGAGAAGATCGTCACGCCGGGCGGCGTGTTCTACATCGACGGGGCTTCGGTGCTCTACCTGATCGGCAGCACAATGGAGTGGCGCGAGGACGATTTCACCGCCGGATTCGTGTTCGAAAACCCCAACGCCAAAGGCGCCTGTGGCTGCGGTGAGAGTTTCATGGTGTGAACTTGATTCGCCTTGGCCGTGTTGGTGTGCTAAGTCACCGCTATGGCAAAGCGCAGTAAAGACAGTCCGGTTGATCGGGTCGAAGAGCTCAGGGCGCAGCGGGCGCGTGAGTTGCAGGCCATCGTCGATCGTCTGACAGCCGAATTGGCGCAGGCCGAAGTGAAGTTTATCGCCACGGTCGATCAAAGCGAGCGCATCCAGCTCAAGGCCGAGATCGCTCACTTCACCATGGCTCTCGGCCGGCTGCAACGCGGGCACTACACCACGCGCCGCCGCAAACCGCCCGAAAGCGGCCTCCCTGTCCCCGCGATCCCGCCAAGCGGTCCAGCACCCACGCAGGGTGGCGCTACCGCCCCGCTCGAATTCGACACCTAGACCCTGTTTCAGTCCTCCGAAGTCAGCCGCGCGATCAGGCGGCTTTCCAGCTCGTCGACCTCGCCGTCCCCGTCGACCATCTGGTCAAGCCATTCGTTTTCGTAGTCGGTGATCGGTTCGCCCGCTGCCGACAGTGCCGTAAAATCCGTGCCGGCTGGCGCTTTTTTGCCGAACACTTTGCCGAGATGGTTGAACACATGCGGCACTTCTTTCGCAACCCGGCCCATGAAACGGCCGACATTGGCATCATTGTCGGCGACAAACGCCTCCAGTTCGAGCTTGCGCTCGTGGCTGACCTGCGCGTTCGGCAAGACAAAGCCCTTTAGGAAATTCGCCACGCCATCGATAAACAGATCGTCCCATTCGGGCGCGTTCTCATCAGCCAGGGTCGCGTCCTTCAGGCGGAACAGCAATTCGGCTTCGAAGCGTGACACGGCGGCGGGGCCGTGCCCGCCGGACGAAAAGATCACCCGGCGGATGATCCGGCATTCGGCGGCGCTGATGTGGGTTGCACTCAGCTCGCCGCCGCAGCGGGTCGGGCCGGTGCCGGTCAGCACTTCGCGCTCAATCTGGTCGAGCACATAATTCTTCAGCCGGTCGGGCACGTTTTCCGCACGCTCAACGATCCGCACCATCGTTTCCAGCTCGACCACGCTTTCGACCACGCCGTCATGGTCGATCTGCCCGATCAGCCATTCGGCCTCTTCAGCTGAGCATTGCAGACGCGGCGGCGCGGCGTTCAACACGAATTCGCCGATCGCTTCGACGAAGAAGTCGCACCACTCGTTGCTGCGCTGCTTGAGCGCAGTATTGAGCACGAACAGCGCCTCAGCCTCGGCGCGAGTGATGATGCCATCGCCCCAGCCTTCGCGGCGCAGGGTCAGCAGTTCTTCGTCGGTCACCTGCCCATCGGCAGCGGCGGCTTTCGCGAAATCGATGAAATGGGTGGTCATGGCCAGTCTTGTCCCCTTGGTTTCGCGCAGGGACATGGCACGAACAGACTTAAGACCGGGTTACCGAGCCGCTGATTGCTGCTCGACCTCGCCGATGCAGGCGCCCGCATCAGCCTCGCCCCCACCGCGCCGCACGCGCGCGGCAACATGGGTGGCGGTTGGCTCTGCCCCGGCGCTGACCGGATAGAGGAAGATATCCAGCACGCAGGCCGCGCCCGAAAACTGCAATTTGCGTGCGTCGCCTTCGACAAGGTCGATGCGAGGACTGCCAAACCGCCGGGTCAGCGCCGCGGCAGGCAGCCCGATCACCCCGCGCAGTCCGGTGCCAGCCATCACCTCCGGCGCAAGGATGACGCCCGCGCGCGCCGCCGGGGCGACCGGAGTGATGGGCCGAAGCGCAGGTGCGCCCCCACTGGCACAGCCGCCAAGCAAGATCGCCGCCCCGGCGGTGGCAAGTGCGGCGCGGATCATCGTGTGCCCGCTCCTTGCGCCGCAGCCAGCCGCCGCAGCACCAGATGCGTGCCCGCCGCAGCCCCGATCACCGGCGCGATCAGATTGAGCAACGGCACCAGCATCATCACCGCAATCGCTCCGCCCAGCAGCAATCGCTCGCTGCGCACAGCCGGGTTGCCGAGCAGGTCGCCGCGACAATGCCGCAGCCACGCCATGTCGGTGAACTCGCGCCCCAGCAGCACCGCATTCACAGCGAGGAACACCAGCGCTGGGCCGATCGCGGTGAAGGCCAGCACCGCCGCCAGCGGCAGGGCGAGCAGATTGTACCCCAGCGCCCGCATCAGCCCCTTGACCGAATTGGCCAGATCGCGGTGGAACGGCAGCGGCGTCGCCTGAGCCGCCAGCGCCGGGTAATGCCGCGCCTCAACCGCCGCGACGACCTCGTCGGCGAAGAACTGCAACACGGCCAGCGCGACCACCCGGAACAATAGCCAGAACGCCGCGACGCCCAGCACCGCCGCCAGCAAGGCCTGCACCGCGCCGACATAGGCTTCGGGCAAAGCCCCGGCGATCATTTCGCTACGGAACAGCGTCGCAAGACCGGCATAGAGCCCCGCGCCCAGCCCCGCGAACAGCACCAGCGTGACACCCACGCTCTTGACCGCGACCAGCACCACGGCGCGGTCAGCAAGCTGGCCGAAGGCTTTGGCCAAGGCGGCAGGAACGGCGGACATGGCGCGGGAGATGCGTTGGCCGGGGCGCGAAGTCAACGCGGGCGCGCCTGCTCACGCACAGGTGCTTGGCTGGAAGGCGGAAGGCGGCTAGGCGCGCAAGCGACAATCACTCCCAAGGAACCCATAGTGACCGATCCCACCGCCCCCCGTTACGACGTAATCGCCATCGGCAATGCCATCGTCGACGTGCTGTCGCCCTGCGATGACGCGACCATCGCCGAGCTGGGCCTCAACCGCGGCGGCATGGCGCTGATCGACGCCGACCGGGCCCGCACGATCTATGCCGCGATGGGCCCGGCGACCGAGCGTTCGGGCGGATCGGCGGCCAACACGCTCGCGGGGATGGCGGCGTTGGGCGCGCGCTGCGCCTTTGTCGGCCAGGTGGCGCAGGATCAGTTCGGCGATGTGTTCCGGCATGATATCAACGCGGGCGGAATCGCGTTCGATACACCGGCGCGGGCAGGCGATGTGCCGACCGGGCAATGTCTGATCCTGGTCTCGCCCGATGGCGAGCGGACGATGAACACGCTGCTCGGCGCGGGCCAGTTCCTGCATGCCGATGCGATCGACGATGCGCTGATCGCGAGCGCGGGGATCCTCTATCTCGAAGGCTACATGTGGGATCCGGTCGAGCCGCGCGCAGCGATGCGGCGGGCGATGGCGGCGGCGCGCGCGGCGGGGCGCATAATCGCCTTCACGGCCAGCGAGAGCTTCATCATTGCGCTGCACCGCGACGATTTCCTCGGCATGATCGCGGATGGCATGATCGACATCCTGTTCGTCAACGAAAGCGAATTGGCGACGCTGACGGGCGAGGACGACTTTGAAGCAGGCCTCGCGGCGGTCGCGGGCAAGGTGCCGGTGCTGGTCGCCACCCGCAGCGAAAAGGGCGCGGTCGCGATTGCGCATGGGACACGGGCTGAGGTGGCCGCCGAACCGGTCGTCAAGGTGGTCGACACCACCGGCGCAGGCGACCAGTTCGCTGCCGGGTTCCTGTCAGGCTACGTCAAGGGCGAGCCGCTGGAGCGATGCCTGAAGCGCGGCGCGATCTGCGCATCCGAAGTGATCGCGCATTACGGCCCCCGGCCTGAGGCGGATATGCAGGCGCTGATGGCGGAGCGGTTGTAGTCGCGTTCAGCTTGGCTCCCTGTTTCCTGAAGTTGGAGACACAGGTTACACTGTCCAAGAAGCTAAAACCTCTCCCTTTGCGGATGGGTGAGCGGGCTGACGATGGCAAAGAGCGTTATTAGCCCTTCCCCGGGGGGAAGCGAAGCTGGCCCGCTTGCGGGCCTACGGTTGGGATGGGGGGTCCGCCTTATCTGAGGGCAGTACCCCCACCCCCAACC
>JAKFWB010000208.1 GCA_021732945.1 Porphyrobacter sp. | reverse complement strand
GCTTTGCCTTTCGCAGCGCGAACCAGGCGCCGAACGCAACAATGATGCCGATAAAGATATGCTGGCTGAGAATGCCCCAGGTGAAGGGCACGATCATTCCGGCAAACTCGTCGATGGTCCAGAAACCGATGAGCTCCGGATCGTCGAGCCTGCGCGGGATGATGTAGGGGTCCTTCATGGCGATGCTGCCTTCCCGTGCCCGATGCGTCAGATGACCGCGGTCACGACCGAGGTGACGATCGGAACGCCCGTGCCGACACCGATGCCGACACCGACCGGGACAGCGACCTGCCCGAGCGAGAAGCGGCCCGAGGCAAGGCCGATGAGGCCGCCCGCGAGGCTGAGAACGGTGATGATCTTGCCACCCGAACCTTCGAGGAAGTTCGTGAACTGGGTGAGCGCCGGGTCGAAGGTCGTATCGGCGCCGGCATAGGCTGCGCCTGCCGCGAGGCTGGCGATCAGCGCCGGGATGGCAAGCGCCATGGCTCGGTCGATTTTGGAGGTACGCCGACGGGTTGCGGCAGTGCGTTGGGGGAGGGTGAGGGACTGCATCAGAGAACTCCAACTGGAGGGTGGAACAGCGTTCTTGCGTTCGCTGTGTGTTCTCTATGCATCTAGGAAATTGCGATAGGAAGTCTGGCGTGGTCAGACTAGCTTGCGCCGGACATATATGGACGCTTCGAACGAAGCCTGGCCGGATTCTCCAACAGGATCAATGGCTATCGCGACGCTAATTGTCGCTGCGCGCCGCGGGGACTGTCGGAATTTACCGACGACTCGTGTCCTATGATGGATCATCCTAGAAACGAGGTGTTCTGTTTCTGTTCTAAGTTCTTTCTTATCCGCGATGCCCGCGATATGCATCGACTCACATGCTCAATGACAGGAGTCGTCGCGATGCATCAGTCTGCCCTTGATACCAATGCCAGCCTTGCGCGTGTCATCACGCACGCCATTGAAACTGCCGACAAGCCGAAGCACCAGATCGCCAGCGAGGCTGGTATGCATCGGGAAACCCTGCTCAAGGTCATGCGGGGCGAGCGCGCCATCAGCATTGACCGCGCGGTGCGCCTCCTTGAGGTCTGCGGCGTATCACCTCACGCCGTTATCGTGCTGACCTTGGCAGGCGAGGAAGCCCTGGCTTGTGAATGGATGCACCGCGAGATGGGCGCGTTCCTTGATGAGTTTATCACCACCTTGCCGGGGCAACTTGATCGCACCCTCGGACGCCGGGTCGATGACCTGAGGCCGCGCTGGGCTAGCGGCACCTCGCAGCTCGTGGCCAAGCTGCTCTCCAAGCATATCGACGACCTCGCCAATCGCGACATTGCCATGTCGCTGAACCGCTGAAGCGAAGCAACTCGGAGGGGTCCGACTCAAACTTCCGACTGGACCGTCAATGACTGCGAATTTCGATGCCGCTTCCGGAGGCACCATCACCTCTGAAACGGACCCTTCGCCAATGCCGCCGCGACTTCTGCGTCTGCCTGAGGTCATGGAACGGGTCGGCCTGCGCCGATCGGCGATTTACCAGCGCATGAGCGAGGGCCGCTTTCCCAAATCTCGTTCACTTGGCCCGAAATGCTCTGTGTGGGTAGAGGCCGAGATCAACGAGTGGGTTGTGAGTGTTTGCCGTTCGTCTTCTAAGAGTTGACATCTCAGCTCACTGAAGGGCCTAGATGTCCAAGTGCACTTGCCATGAACACAGATTGAGCCCTGTTGCCCGCTCCGAGCTTCGCGCACGCGCGGGTGAGGTGATAACGCACACCGGCATGACTGCATCCGAGGATGATCCCGATTTCGTGATCTGTCTTGCCATGCGCAACCCAGTTTAGGCACTCGATCTCTCGAGGACTCAACGGCGACTCTTTGGGTAGGTACCGTTCATCACGTGTAACGGAAACATAGCCTCGAACGAAGCGCCGAACAGCGGCTGTGAGGCCATCATCAAGGCGGTGAAATACAATCTCGAGATCAGCTTCGGTAGGATCGGTTGGGAAGAGCACTGCAGCGCCTAATTGTCCAAAAGGGAGATGCACCGGAATGCCGATAGCCGCAGCGAAGCCGGTGCGCTGCTCAAATTCGTCGAGATCGATTTCGTTCAGGAGCCGGTTGGGCCAGCGTGTCCGGATGGTTTCCCTGCTGATCCAGAATGCATCGCTCTCTAGCCGGCACGCGCGCAACACTGGCGAATTCAGCGCGCGCTCGTGGCTTTCCCAGCGCGACAATTCGGCGGTGCCCCATCCGAAAGCCGACTGATTGAGGGGCTGACCATTCGCATCGGTCATTGGCGCAAAGGTTGCCAGATCATGCCAAGCGAGGATACGGAGTCCGCAGGCCTGCACTTCATTTGCAAGGCGGATTGCCGCGTCGCAGATATTGCCGCGGTCGCGGATGGTCACTACCTCGGCAAGGTGGCGCGGGTCGGCGCGTTTGGTGAGTCGGTGAAAATCGACAACATTGGTAGCCAAAACAGATATGCCCCTGCTGACGGCGCTTTATGACCGAACTTAATGCCAACAGGTTGCTAGCGTCGAGATCACAACCTGCGCTCCAAGGCACAAGGTTGTCCAACAGAGGGACGCAGTCCAATGTTAATTTGCGAATTTGCAAACAGGCAATTTACAAATTAGTCTGGCTGTATGGGGAAAAAACAAAGACTCTTTGCTGGTACGCAGCTGCAAAGCCTGCGGCAAAGACACGGGCTGATGCAGGCCGAGTTGGCGCGCCGGCTTGGCATCAGTCCGTCCTACCTTAGCCAGCTGGAACACGATGATCGGCCACTGACCCCGAAGCTTGTGGAAAGCGTTGCAACTCTCTTCCCCCTCGACTGGCAGGACTTCCAACGCGATGATACCGAGCATCTTGCGCTCATGCTGCGCGAAGCCCTGGCAGATCCGGTCTTCGATGCCCCTGTTGCACCCGACGCAATTGCCCGCTTGGCTGAGCAGCAGCCGTCTTTCGTTAAGCGCTTCGTCGAATTGCATGGAAGTTATCGAGCTGCAACCCAGCGGCTGGAGATGATTGATGAAGCGCTCACAACCGAAGCGGGCGAGGAAGCGCGCCTGCCTTGGGAGGAGGTGCGCGATTGGTTCCACCTTTCCAACAACTACATCGACCTGATCGACCGTTCGGCCGAAGCCCTTGTTGCGGATATCGCGGGACCCCGCCTGGTGGCAGGTACTGAGGCACTTCGGGAGCACCTCAAAGAATGTCACGATATTACAGTCGAAATAGCTCCTAGCGAGGCGTTGCGCCGCTACGATCCGGAAGCGCGCGTGTTGCACATTGCCGCGGGGCAGGGCGGTGCAAGCATCCGGTTCCAGATCGCCTATCATGTCGCGGCGACCACCTTGAATTCTGAGATCCGGCAAATTGCCGATACTGCTCCACTCAAGAGTGTTGCGGCGCGCGAACTGCTGACCATTGGCCTCGCCAATTACGCAGCTGGTGCTGTCCTGATGCCTTATGGTCGTTTCCGCCGGACGGCACGCGACTTCAGGCACGACGTAGATCGGCTGGCCATGTTGTTCGAAACGAGCTTTGAACAGACTTGCCATCGCCTCTCGACCTTGCAGCGGGAGGGTGAGCGCGGCCTACCGATCTTCTTCTGCCGCGTCGACATGGCCGGCAATATCACCAAGCGGCATAGCGCCACACGTTTCCAGTTCGCGCGCTTCGGAGGTGCGTGCCCTCTGTGGGTTGTCCACGAAGCCGCCGCAATTCCCGACCGCATCCTCGTTCAGGTTGCCGAGACTCCCGACGGGGAACGCTATGTCTCGATTGCAAAAGGATTGGTGAAAGCTTCAGGCCGCTTCGACCGCGCCCCGAGGCGTTACGCTGTGGCGCTCGGGTGCGAAGTGCGGCATGCTGACGAATTCGTCTACGCCGATGGCGTCGACTTAGCGTCTGAACGGACTACCACCCCGATCGGGGTCTCGTGCCGCATCTGCCCTCGCAATGCTTGCGATCAGCGGGCCTATCCGCCGAGTGATCAGGCGATCAGCGTCGACCTGTATAGCCGAGGCGTGGTGCCGTACGATATGAAGATGCTCAGATAACGTTTTTCGTTATGCCTTCGGCGCAACTAGTTCCTGTGGAGCTGCGCGGACGCTATCGAAGAGCCATTGCCGCGCTACCTTCACTCGCGCGAGATTGTGCGTATCGCGGTGGGTCACGATCCAGAAGGTGCGCACGATGGAGTGGTCGAGACAGACCGTGTCCAGCGCTTCGTCCCGGTCACCAATAAAACAGGGCAAAACCGCAATTCCGACGCCTTCGGCGACCATTCGATGTTGTGCATTGATGCTGGAGGACCGGATCTGGGCCGTCAAGTGAGGGCTCAGCTCCTCAAGATAATTAAGCTCGGGTGCGAAAACGAGATCAGGGACATAACCGATTAGCGTATGGCCGTCTGATAAATCAGCGGGCGTGCCGATCGCGGGATGGCTGACGAGGTAGCTTTTTGCTGCATAAAGTTTCAGACGATAATTAGCGAGCTTCTGGCAAATGACAGGGCCCTTGCGGGGTCGGGAGAGCATGACCGATAGGTCGGCTTCTCGGCGCGACGGGTTCAGGAAGCCGCTATTCGCGACAAGGTCGATGACAAGTTTCGGGTGTTGCAGCGCAAAGCCGCGAAGGTGGCGGGCGAGGAACTGACTGCCGAATCCTTCCGCGACACTGAGTCGCAGATTCCCGGCGACCCCGTAGGATGCACTTGCGTCCTCGCCGATCTCTTCTGCTGCAGCAGCCATCGTCTCGGCTTTGGCAAGTAGTGCCTCGCCGGATTCCGTAAGCTCCTGCCCAGTCCTCTGACGTTCGAAGAGCGCCACGCCGAGTCGCGCCTCAAGGCGCTTGATCTTCCTCGCGACCGTGGTCGCGTCCTGGCGAAGCAGGTGGCTGGCTTTCCCGATCTTTCCGGTCTGCGCAACAGCAATGAACGCTCGGATGTCTTCCCAGTTGAGGTGCTGCATATTTGCAGATCATACCTGTGATCTCTCGAGTTGTCTGCAAAATTTCTTATCGTAGTTGAGAGACTAGAACTGCTTAAAGGACCCCCGAAATGCGTCAGATCGACCACTTCATCGTCGGCGACAGCCCCGCGCCCACGCGCAAACATTCCATCTGGAACCCTTCAACCGGCGAAGTGCAGGCCGAAGTCGCGCTGGGCGATGCCGCGCTGCTTGCGCAGGCCGTCGCAACCGCCAAACGCGTCCAGCCCGAATGGGCCGCCACCAACCCGCAGCGCCGCGCGCGGGTGATGTTCGCCTTCAAGGAGCTGGTTGAGGCGAACATGCAAAGCCTCGCCGAAATGCTGTCGTCAGAGCATGGCAAGACCGTGCCGGATGCCAAGGGCGACGTGCAGCGCGGGCTTGAGGTGATCGAATATGCCTGCGGACTGCCGCAGATCATGAAGGGCGAATATACCCACGGCGCAGGGCCGGGGATCGATGTCTATTCGATGCGCCAGCCATTGGGCATTGGCGCAGGCATAACGCCGTTCAACTTTCCCGCGATGATCCCGATGTGGATGTTCGGCATGGCCTGCGCGGCGGGCAATGCCTTCATCCTCAAGCCTTCGGAACGCGATCCGTCGGTGCCGGTGCGCCTCGCCGAACTGTTCCTTGAGGCGGGTGCGCCCGAAGGGCTGCTTCAGGTGCTCCACGGCGACAAGGAGATGGTCGATGCGATCATCGATCACCCCGATATCGCCGCGATCAGCTTCGTCGGATCTTCCGATATTGCTCAATATATCTAC
>JAKFWB010000209.1 GCA_021732945.1 Porphyrobacter sp. | reverse complement strand
GCTTGCCATCCATGGCGATCAACAGATCATTGAGTTGACGGCGCGCGTCCAGCAGCTTGGCCAGCGCGGGCACATTTTCGGCGATCTTGCCGGGTTCGAAATCCTCCATCTTCTTGAAGGTGAGATAAATCCCCAGCTTGCCTCCGCCTTCGATCTCGTTTTCCACGAGGAAGGCGGCCCGCGGCGCAATTGCCGACATGCGCTTGTCGAAATTGTCGACATCAAATTCGGTGAAATCGCGATCCTTGAGATCTTTCTTTGCGACTTCGCTCTTGCCAGAAAGATCGGAGATGACCCCCATCACAAACGGCAGTTCAACCGATTTGCGGGCGCCATAGGTTTCCACATCATAAGTGATGTGGACGCGCGGCTTGCGATTGCGGCTGATGAACTTCTGTCCCGAATCCGACATTCTATTCCCCCCTTGATCGGCCCTGAAACCGTTTCAGCGCAGACGACTTCGAATCGCCCTGCCGACCGTTGAAAGACTTAATCAACCATGATCATTCCACATCACGGCGTTCAAGCAAAACACTTTTCACGTCGTCCAGACTTCCCGGGGCAATGTCTTCAAGGATTTCCATGAAATCCTTGCCAACCCAACTGCGCAACCGTCCCATGGCGAGACGCATCGGGTGCCCAGGTTCAGCCCGTGCGTAATATTGTTCGATCGAATTCAATGCCTTGATCACATCATCGCGCGATTTGACGGCACCGCCGAAACCGGGGCCGGAAGAGGCCGCAGCGTCGCTGTCGCCGTTCGCGCCATCGGCCTCATCACCCTCACCCTCGCCTGCCGCTTCGGCCAGACCGGCCAGCGCGAGGTAGGCCTCCTGAACCACGGCAATAGTATCGCGCGCCGTGCCAAAGTCGGGGCGGTTACTTTCGCCCTTCTCGCGCAGGACGGCGTCGATACGATCCAGCGCATCCAGCATCGCTGCGAGTTGCGCAGCGGTTGCTGCCTTGGCTTCGTCATCCAATTGATCAAGCGTACCTTGCACCGCCGGATAGGAATCCGAGGCACCGCCATTGGCATGCACGTCAAGCAGTTGCTCGGCCCTCACGCTGCCGCGATTACCGAGCACCAGCGGCATGCCGAGGAATGGCATCGAAAAGGCGCCGCGCCGGGCAATATCTTCAAACAGCGGGCCGCGCAGCCGCCCGCCCGGGTCATCGACCAGCGGGTGAACATTGTCCCACTGTTCTTCCAGCAAGCGCGCCGCGAATTGCAGCCCCTGTTCAACAATGTCGGGATCGCCGCGCACAATTCCGCAGCGCGCATAACTGACGGCGAGGTAGATATCCTTGGTCTTGTCGCACAGGGTTTCGATCTGGTCGAACAAGTCGGACCAATCGACCGGGGGGGGGCCCTTTTCGCCATCGGCGACGGGAGAGACGCCCGAATCGATCGGGAAGTTCACATCGAACGCCGAGCGCAACGTATCGAATTCAAGGCTCTCATCGAGATCCTCGCCGCATGGCTGCTCGTCCGAGACAGGCGCCAGCAATTGTTCGATTGTCTTCACGCTCACTGTCCCCCCGACCGAGCCAACCCTGGTTATTCGATAACCACGGCCTCTACCCGGCGGTTGATCCCATGCGTGGTGGCATAGCCATCGATCGGCTGGGTGCTGCCAAAGCCCTCGGCTTCGAGCATGTCGGCCGAAATGCCGCGGTCGAGCAGTGCTTGCCGCACCGACGCCGCACGATCAGCCGAAAGCTTGGTGTTCACGGCATCATCGCCGGTGGCATCAGTGTGCCCGGCGATGCGCACCTTCTTGACCTTGCCCGCCGCGTTGGTCACCCGAATCGCTTCGGCAACGGCGTTGATTTCCTTGACCGCCGATGGTTCAAGCTCAGCCGAACCGAGCCGGAAGGTCACGAACAGATTGGCGCGCTTGGCGACTGCTTCGGCGGCTTCCACCGCGCCGGCAGAATTACGCTTGCCCGGAGCCGCCGTCACCGCAGGGACGGCACTCAGGCGCTGCTTGCCGACCGAAGGCTTGGCCGCCGCTGGTGCCAAGGCAGCTGCGACGCCGCCCTTCTTCTGCGTCTTCATCTTGCGAAGTTCGTCAAAGGTGGGAAACGGGCTCGCCCCGCGTGCGCCTGTGCCGCGCACTGCAACGACCAGGTCTTCGCCGCCGCCGGTCGATACCGCTTCAGCCGAAGGGGCAGCACAATCACCGCCAAACTGGCACACCAGTTCAGCCAGGCGCGCGGGATCAAGTTCCTGTTCGGCTGCCTGCGAGGAAAACGGCACGGCAATCAGCGCTGCCGCAGCAATGATCGGAAAACGGGTCTTCATGATTCGACTCCACATCGAATTGTCCTGCATTTGCAAGATGTGAAACACTGGTGCGCGAGACCGATTTTGAATTTGTCTTTTGTTAGGCTTTCGGTAACACCTTGCCCGACGACTTACAAGCCGAACGAGAGCGGCTCGTCCCAATTGGGGGCAAACCCAATAGGGAAAGTAGCCGACGGCGGAACCGGGTGGCACCGCATGGTAATCATGGTTGTGGGGGGCTTTTCGCGATGACATCGGAATACCGCGAGATCAAGCTGACGGTCGGCCTTGGCGGCGAGCAGGTGGAATATTCTTCGCTCATGTCGCGCGAGGAACTGTCGCATCCGTTCGAGATCGAAGTACAGATCATTGCCACTCTGGGCGAGCTGGATCTGGCCCCGCACATCGGCGAGCCGGTCATCATCACCGTCTTTGAAGAACAGGATATTGCACGCTATTTCCATGGCTTGCTGGTGGAGGCCACGCATCTGAACGAGGATGGCGACGGGTTCCATTACAACCTGTCGCTGCGCCCCTTCACCCACTTCATGATGAGCAAGCGCGGCTTTGCGATCTTCCAGGAAAAGACCGTAACCGACATCATCAAGGACGTGTTCGCCGCCGCCAAGATCACCGATTACGAATTGCGGGTGAGTGAGAATTACGAACCCTTCGAATACTGCGTGCAATATGCCGAAAGCGATTTTCACTTTCTCTCGCGCCTGATGGAGCAAGAGGGATTGTACTACTTCTTCGAACATACCGAAGAAAAGCACACGATGGTGATCTGCGACAAGGCCAGCACCCACAAGCCGGGCAAGGACCCGATTCTCGCCTTCAACGCCGCGGTAGGGACCGCGCAGTCCTATCGGGTCAGCGGTGATCTGGGCGGCCATCTGGCGCTGCACAGCTGGACCGAAAAGGTCGCTAGCTCCGGCCATGAGCAGGTGGCCTTACGCGATTATGACTTCAAGAAACCGGTTGATCCGGTTGACGGCAAGGCGGTTGACGAAGCGCAGCACCCGCTCGATGCGCAGGAGCATTACGATTATCCCGGCCAGTTCATCACCGCCGCGCGCGCCAACCGGTTGAGCAAGGTGCGGCTCGAAGAATTTCGCGCGCGGCGCCGCACCTTTTTCGGCCGCACCAGCGCCAAGAGCCTGGTCCCCGGCGCGACCATCAAGGTCAGCAACCACCCTGTTGGGCGGTTCAATGATGAATATCTGATCGTCGCCACTCACCACGGATTGCGCGCGCAAAGCTATCATTCGGGCACTGGCAACTCTGCCGAGGACGAGGTCAGCTTTCTGGCGATCCCGGCCAAAACCCAGTTCCGCGCCGTGCGCAACACGGTCAAACCGCGTGTGGTGGGGGTCGAATCGGCGATCGTTACCGGGCCTTCGGGGGAGACGATCTACACCGACGAATATGGCCGGGTGAAAGTGCGCTTCCACTGGGATCGCGCGCGCACTCCCGACGAAAAATCCACCTGCTGGATCCGCGTGTCGCAAACCGGCGGGCTGGGCAATGTCATCCTGCCGCGCGTGGGGCATGAAGTGCTGGTCGACTTCCTTCACGGCGATCCTGATCAACCCGTAGTCATCGGCCGGGTGTTCAACGCCGAGGCGATGCCGGTCTACCCCCTGCCAGCCAACAAGACCCGCGCTGTGTGGCGCACGCTGACCTATGGCGAGCAGACGGCCTACACCAAGGCCGAAAAGCTCGACACTGGCGAGCCCAAGGCAAATGAAATCCGCTTCGAGGACAAGGGCGGCAAGGAAGAACTGTTCATCCATGCCGAGCGCGACATGAATGTACGCGTGCGGTACGACACCAGCACCCACATCGGCCATGATGAAGAACTCAAGGTCGGCCACAACCGCCAGCGCTACGTCAAGGAAGACGAAAAGGTCACGATTGACGGCAACCGCGAATACAAGCTGAAGAAGAACGAAACCAACACCATCACCGATGGCAACCGCAAATCCACGATCAGCAAGGGCAATGATGAACTGACGATCAGTCAGGGCAACCTCACCATCAAGACCAGCATGGGCAAGGTCACGATCGAGGCGATGCAATCGATCGAGCTGAAGGTGGGAAGCACCGTGTTGAAACTCACCCAGACCGAAGCTTCGCTCACGTCGCTGAAAGTCAACATCAAGGGCAATGCCATGACCGAGGTTTCCGCGGGCGGAATTTTGACCGAGAAGGGTGCGCTGATTAAGATCAATTGATCGGGCCAGCTAACTCCCCTTCAACGCCGCAGAGGAACAGCGCCGCACGCCATGACCGACTGGACCATCGTCTTCTGGAGCTCCGCCCGCCAGATCGCCGAGGAGGCGAAGCTGGCGCGCGCCATCTGGCCCGCCGAAGATGTCGCCCCCGGCGATTTCTTCCGCGATCTGCGCGCGCGCGGCGAGACCATGGCGGCGCTGACCTATGTCGCATCAGCGCTGCCCAAGCTGGAAGCGATTGACTGGGCGCTGTCCAGCCTGCCGCCACTTGATCCCGCCGCCGAAGATTTTGCTGCGCGAATGCTGCTGCGCGACACGATCCAGCGCTGGCTGGGTGAGCCGGACGATGAAAACCGCCGTGCTGTCGAACGGCTGGCCGAACAGGCCGAGAGTGATTGGCCCGAAGCCCTGATCGGTCTGGCAGTGTTCTTTTCCGGCGGATCAATCGCACCCGAAGACAGCGCGCCTGTGCCCGCCGAACCGGGCTTGATGGGCCAACTCGTCGCTGGCGCGATGCTATCGGTGGTTGCAGCGGATGCGGCGGCCGGGCCGGGCCTTGCCGGGCGGATCCTTGATCTCGCCGATCAACTGGCCACCAGCGGACGCAAACCGGCCGCGACAAAATGACCCTGACGCTCAAGATCATCAATGGCGCGGCGATGGAACACGGTGCCCATCCCGAACTGGTCCTCAACAACCGGAGTGCCAGTCTGGGCCGCTCGCTGACCTGCGAATGGGTGCTACCTGACGAATCGCGCTCGGTCTCGGGCAAGCATTGCGAGATCCAGTTTCGCGATAACGCCTATTACGTGATCGATTATGGCAGCACCAATGGCACATTTGTCGGCCAATCGGATCAGCGGCTGGAGGGCGGGCACCGGGTAGCGCCCGGCGATCGCTTCCGCATTGGCCCCTACATCATCGAAGCGCGGCTGAGCGGCACGGCCTTGCACCAGCATCAGGCCGAGCAGGAACAATCCGCGGCGGCCGCGCGCGGCCCGGCGTGGCAAGAATGGGACGATGTCCCCGGCGGCCGCCCGCCCGTGCCCACACCCGCGCCCACGAATTACGGTTTCCCCGAGGATGGCGGCTGGGATATCCCCGGCGGAGGCGCTGCGCCTGAACGCAATTCGCTGTGGTCCGAAGATGCCGCCCGCGCCTCCAATGCGCCCAGTGCCGACGACATTTTCAGCGATTTCACCGCCAAGAATGAAATCGACTGGAACAACGCATCAT
>JAKFWB010000443.1 GCA_021732945.1 Porphyrobacter sp. | reverse complement strand
GGAAATCGGCAGCACGGTCCATCTTGGCTATGTCGATCAGAGCCGTGATCATCTGGAACAGTCAAACAACGTTTGGCAGGAAATTTCCGGCGGGCACGACTACATGACCGTCAACAAGCAGGAAACCTCGACCCGCGCTTACGTTGGCGCGTTCAACTTCAAGGGCGCGGACCAGCAGAAGAACGTCGGCAAGCTTTCGGGCGGTGAACGCAACCGCGTGCACATGGCCAAGATGCTGAAGCAGGGCGGCAACGTGCTGCTTCTGGACGAGCCGACCAATGATCTCGACGTCGAAACGCTCGCCGCACTGGAAGACGCGATCGAACACTTCGCAGGTTGCGCGGTGGTGATCAGCCACGATCGCTTCTTCCTTGATCGCCTCGCCACCCACATCCTCGCCTTCGAAGGCAACAGCCATGTCGAATGGTTCGAAGGCAACTTCGAAGCTTACGAGGAAGACAAGCGTCGCCGTTTGGGTGATGCGGCGGACCGCCCGACGCGGTTGGCTTATAAGAAGTTGACGCGTTAGCGGGATGACTTCGGAGGGCTGGTTAACCCCAGCCCGCCGTTTCCACTGTCAGCCCATCAATCGTCGCCGAATAAAGCACCTCACCGAACGGCACATCGAGCTGCCCATCGTACCCGCCCCCTTCAGCCTCGCTGCGGGGGTTGGCGTGGCACAGCACGCGATTTTCGTTGATGTCGATCACCCAATATTCCGGCACGCCGGCACGGGCATAGAGTTCTTCCTTGAACCCGAGGTCTTTGGCCAAAGTGGTGTCCGAAACCTCGATCACCAATTTCAAAGCCTCAAGCGGCAGGATGCCCGTGCCTCCGGGTGCATCGGTGATCGCGATATCGGGATCGGGCACGTCGTGGTTGGACAGGCGCACCGAGATATCGATCAATGCCGTCAAATCTGATCCACAGGCTTGCAGTGCCTGTCGGACAGAAAAGTAGACATCCCCGAGAACCCGAGCATGCGGGCGGTGCTTCGGGCTCATGTAATACACCTCGCCATCAAACAGTTCCGTTCGGCGATCATCAAAAGCCCCCTCGCGGTCGAGCAGGAGATATTCTTCCACCGTCAGGCGATGCCGAGTCGCAGGGTCAAGAATGTCGTGCGTTGTCATGCGCGAAGAATATCACAAGCATACCGGCGCGGCAAAGTGGGTTGGCGGTCGCCCCCTCCTTTACGCGGCGTTAACCAGACTGACGGCACTCTCCGCAGCGACATCAATGTCGCAAAGGGGGCAGCAGGGGCGTGATCACGGGTATTCAGGTGCCGCTTGAAGCGGCCATGGCGATGTGCGGCGTGTTCCTGCTGATCGGGGCGGGCCTTGCTCATTGGATGGCGCAAAGCCGCCGCGCAGAAAATAGCGATCCGCTCGCCGATCTGATGCAGCCTGACAGGCTAGGCCCGGCGATTGATCTCGCCGCCCGGCGCAATGGCAAGCGCGATGCGTCTCACGCGGTGCTGCGGGGGCGGATCGATCAGCTTGCCGCAACACCGGGCGACCTTGACGCCGATATGCGCGGCGCGCTGCGCGATCAAATCGCTGCAGTGATGCGGTCCGGGCTGCGGCGCGGCGATACCATGACCCTGTTTGAAGGCGATGGCTTTACCATCATCGCTCCGGGCGCTGATGAAGATGGCGCTGCCCGAATGGCTGACCGGCTGCGCGATGGCTTGGCGACGATCCGGCTATCGCAATCCGGCGCTCACGGTGGCCTTAAGGCCCGCTTTGGTGTGGCGGCGGGTGATTCTGGCGAACCACTGGCCCAGCGCGCCCTGCGCGCGCTTGAGGCCGCGATGGCGCAGAGCGATGCTCATGTCGTCAGCGCGAATGATATCAGGGAAGTGATTTATCTCCCCGCCCCTGCACCCTTGGCGATTGCTTCGGCCGCGTAACGCCGCGCCGCGATCACGGCGTAACCCAGCGCCCTTCCCACACCGCATCACCATCGCCCGCGCGCGCAAACTGCGCCCGGACATGGCCGGTATGGGCAAGATAGAGCCAATCGAGCGACGTGATGGTGATCAGCAGCAGCGCAAAATTGTCGCGCGCGGGGATCAGCTGCGCATCGTCCGGCTCTACCCCTTCGAATTCTGGCGGCAGGCCTGATGCTGGCCCTTCAGACACTGCCCCGGGGCCGTCCCCAAGATAGCATCGCCGGGCGAAATTGGTGCTGGCCGACCAAGCAGCGTCGACTTCTGGCCCGCTGGTCACAATCGCGCCCATGCCGCGCGCACGGATCTGAACCTTTGCGCCCTGATCGTAGAAAAGCACCGCCACACGCGAGTCGGCCGCGACCACCTGCGCCTTGGGCGAGCGGGCATCGGTGTGCAGCCGCAGGATCCAGCGGGCGGTATCAAAGGCGCGCAAGACCATTACCCGCGCGTCCACATCACCCGTGACGATCACAGGCGCATGCATCGGCGATTTCCGATCGCGAGCGGCGCGAATCAGGCGGTTGCGGCAATCTGTGCGGACATCATCGAGGGTTTCGAACATCACCTTGCGCCTTTGTGGGCAATCCGGTGCCAGTCAAGCGGGCAGCGCCCATATCGCGTTCTGTTCATTTATTCCGCATTTTTTCTGAATATCGACGATCCGGTTCATCCCAGCGACAGTCTGAGGGGCCTAGTGCCAAATCCTCAACTAGCTGCTTGTGGTGGGCCGGCAAAATTGGAGGTACTCGTGATGATGAACCTTTTTGCCAAGGGTGGTTCGCTGGGGACTTTGGCCGCCGCGCTGGCCCTGACGCTCCCTGCCACACCGGTAGTCGCGCAAGACGCGCCGAACGAACGCCTCGAAGCGCGGGCGCAGGCTCGTGCCGAGCGCCAGCAGGTGCGAATCGAGAACCGCGGCAACCGCGGCCAAGTGCGAAGCGAGCGCGCGGCTCCGCAACGGGCGTCTTCCCCGCAGGCCGAAACGCCGGAACCCGTTCAGACGAGGCCGAATCCCCGGACCAACCGCGGTTTTGGCAACGAAGTCGCCAATCGTGTCATTCAGGCGGAACGCGCTGCGCAAATTGACCGCAGCAGCGAACAGCGCGCCGCCCGTGTGGATCGGCGTAGCGAAGGACGTGCGGACCGGGTCGACCGCCGCTTCGAGCAGCGCGCTGACCAGATTGAGCGGCGGGGTGATTTCCGCTCCGATCAGCTTGATCGGCGTGGGCGGGATGGCGCGGCTGTCCGGGTGGATCGCCGCACCGATCGCGTCGCTGACCGGATTGAAGATCGCGGGGATCGCCGGGCCGACCGGATCGAGGATCGCGGCGACCGCCGGGCCGACCTCATCGAGGATCGTGGTGATCGCCGTGCGGACCGTACGGACGTGCGCCGGGACAACTTTCGCAATGGACGCGGCGGCGGGTTCAACGGTCAGGTCCGTGATATTGCCCGCGATGCTCGCCGGGCTGATGCCCGCGACGGTCGCCGGGACGAATGGCGCGGTGATCGCCGGGGCGATTGGCGTGGTGATCGCCGCGACAACTACCGCGACGGACGGCGTAACTGGCGTCAGAACGACTGGCGTTGGGGATGGCGCGGCCGCGATGGCTGGGACAACCGCGAGTTCCGTCGCTGGAACAACGGTTGGCGCAATGACCGCAATTACAACTGGGGCGATTACCGGCGCAGCAACCGCTTCGTGTACCGCCCCGGGCCATATTATGCGCCGTACCGCTCACATTCCTACAGCCGGGTCGGGATCGGGTTCTATCTCGACAGCCTGTTCTTCCAGCCGCGCTTTTTCGTCAATGATCCGTCGTACTATCGGCTGCCGCCCGTCTACGGCCCATACCAATGGGTTAGGTATTACGACGATGTCGTGCTTGTCGATATCTACACCGGCGAAGTCGTAGATGTGATTCACGATTTCTTCTGGTGACACGCCGCCCCCTGAAGACCCCGCCGGAGCAATCCGGCGGGGTTTTTTCATGCCTGGATTAGGGGTGTGCGGATACATCGGCCGGCACCGCTGACACCTTTGCACGGCGCGGCCGGCTTGCTACCATGGCAAGGCAATGCAAGCTGGCGACCTCGTTCCTGATCAGCACGCCCTCGCCGATCTTGGTGTCCGGGTGCGGACGCGGCTGGCGGCAGACCCCGATATGTATCGCATCGCAACCAGCCCGGTTGAACTCTTCGCGATTGGCGACTTTATCGACCATGAGGAGTGCGTCACGCTGTGCGCGATGATCGACGCGGTGGCGCGGCCATCATCGCTGCACGAGCTGGATTATGCCAGCGGCTTTCGCACGTCCTATTCGGGCGATCTTGCTCCGCGCGATCCCCTGGTGGCGGCGGTATCGCAGCGGATTGACGCGCTGTTGGGGTTGGATTCTGCCATCGGCGAGCCTGTGCAGGGCCAGCGCTATACGCCGGGCCAGCAGTTCAAGCCGCATAATGACTGGTTCTACACCTCTGAGGGCTATTGGCCGCAAGAAGAAGCGCGCGGCGGGCAGCGCAGCTGGACCGCGATGACCTATCTCAACGATGTCGAAGCGGGCGGCGCGACGCTGTTTACCCAACTGGGCATCCAGATCGAGCCGAAGCGCGGGGCCTTGCTGGTGTGGAACAATGCCCTTCCCGATGGCCGCCCCAACGAGGCGACCTTGCATGCCGGAACCCCGGTTGTTCGCGGTGCGAAGTACATCATCACCAAGTGGTATCGCACCCGCGAATGGCGGTAGGAAAGCCGCGCTTGCGGTCAGCTTTCGGGCGGCGCGGCGGCGGCGGTTTCCTTGCGGTGCGCGCGAAATTCCTCTGCCAGCTTTTCGATGCGATGGCCGAGCCGCAGGATCTCAAGCTGGGTGCGCAGGTTCACTTCGTAATCATGGCGCGCGGCGATCCGGTCTTTCATCGCCTGACGGTTCTGGCTCATCAGGATCACTGGCGCCTGCACCGCTGCCAGCATCGACAGCAGCAGGTTGAGGAAGATGAAGGGATAGGCATCGAACGGCCCTGCCCCCACCCATGCGAGCACGCCCGTATTGAGCAATACCCACACCACCAGCACCGCGCCAAAGGCCATGATGAAGCCCCAGCTTCCGCCCACCGCCGCCACCCGGTCAGCCAGACGATCGCCCGGCGTATCGCGGCCTTGCGCCAGTTCATCGGCATCGCGGCCGGTAAAACTGCCTGATGCAACACGCCGCAGCACACGCTGCTCGTCCGACCCGAGGTCATCGAAGTCGCGCCCTAGAAGATCACGCGCAAGCTTGCGGGGATCGGCCTCGCGGGTCATGCCATCGCCTGAGCCCGCGCCAGCGCTTCGGCAATCAGCACCCGAGTGGGCGCGATGCCATAGAGCGCGATGAAGCTGCCCATGCGCGGGCCTTGTTCGGAGCCGAGCAGGGTTTCATAGAGCGCTTTGAACCAATCGCGCAGGGTCTCGAAGCCGAACTCCGGCTGCTTGCCGATTTCATAGACGATGGTCTGGAGGTCTTCGGCGCTAATATCGAAATCAACATTTTCTAACGCATCGCTCAAAGCGCCGAGTGCCGCAGCTTCATTCGAAGTTGGCGCACGCTTCTTGATATCTCGCGAAAGAATATCACGATGGTATGCAATAGCGCGCGGGATCAACGGAGAAATTCTCTCGAAGGCGCTAACAAGCCAATTGTCGTATCTCTCAGCGATTTCACTGTTCTGTTCGTCAGAATGGCCAGCATCAAATGGCACGTCGCTCTGCATATCGATGTAATGCCGGAGATAGGTTAGCACGCGTTCCTCGCTTACCTCTGCGCCCAGCACGCCCACCAGAT
>JAKFWB010000544.1 GCA_021732945.1 Porphyrobacter sp. | reverse complement strand
TGATGGCTGATCGCTCGAATGAAGCGAGGTAGAATTCGAGCTTTTCCAGCGTCCTGCGCCTCGGGCGGCGCCCCATCCTAAGATCGAGGACGAACCGGGGATCACCGACCGCACGCCTACCAAAGCGCGTCGCAGAAATATGGTTTTCTTTCAGATGCTTTTCGATCTTCTCCAGCAAGGTCATATCCCTTTCGCTCCGACTCGCAATTTCCTTGTGTTCTTGTTCTGTTCCTACTAGGATCAAATCTTCGAGTCTAGGAAAATTCCTACAATCAGGATTTGAAGGGCAGACGAATGGAACATGTGAGGGAAGAGCTCGACCGGCTGATCCTCAAGGGTGGATATGGCTATGCCTCGATCTCGCGGCTGCTCGGCCGCAACCCTGCCTATGTGCAGCAGTTCATCAAGCGCGGGTCGCCCCGCAAGCTCGATGACCAGGATCGAAAGACGCTCGCTTGCTTCTTCGGGGTCGATGAACAGGTCCTCGGTGGCCCCGCCAATCCGGTCACCGACGGCATGGTCGAAATTCCCGTACTCGATGTGGAAGCATCTGCCGGCTTTGGCGCGGTCGCCGCTAGCGAGAGTGCGCATACTCGGTTCGGGTTCGACGAGCGCTGGCTGCGACACCTGACGTCGGCGAAGAGCGCCAGCCTCTCGATTGTCGGGGTAAAGGGAGATTCGATGGAGCCGACGCTCAGCGACGGTGACGAGGTCCTCGTCGATGCATCAGATCATGGCTCGCGGCTGCGTGACGGGATCTACGTCCTTCGCTCTGATGATGCGCTCGTGGTGAAGCGTATTGCGATTAAGCCAGGCGGTCGTCAGATCACCATTGCCAGCGACAATCCGGCTTACCCGACATGGCACGACATGGATAGGTCCGAGGTGCATGTGGTTGGTCGCGTGATCTGGTTCGGGAGGGCTCTCTAGCGACAGAATCTGGGGCGATTGCCTTGCTTGATTGGTTCATGACATCGGAAATGGGGAAGCCGACATTCAGGCGACACAGTTGGTGGACCCGCAGTCACCGACATACCGGTCATTCCCGGATCACGTCTGCGTCGTCGAAACCGGGCATTCATCCGCGCGGGCGATGATGGCGAGACCGAGGCCGGTTGCCAACTGTCCTTTATCGTTTCAGTTCGCTACGATCTTGCCAGTCGCCGCAAGCAATATCGCCATGTGCACATTGCTATAGTTTGCTCGCCGGGATGAGCGGGCCGTCGCAGATGCGCTTGAGCAAGTCTGCCTGCTTGGGTTCGAGTTCGACCAACAGCGCCAGAACATTGAGCACGTTGATCAGCTCGCTGGTGTATTCCGGCAACCAGCGGTCGGGCTGGATATCGCCGAGCGGGGACGGAGGGCGCTTGTCGCCGATCAGGGGGCGCTCGCGGTCCTTGCGGCGATAGCTGAACCACTGGCGCAGCACCTGCTTGCCCGAGACCTCATAGGCCCAGACTTCCGGTGGCACATTGTCGATGAAGCCGGTGCCAACCAGCAGGCGGCGCTTGGCGGCGTCGTAGTCCAGCGTATCCGGAAAGCCCCCTGTCGTCGAAGGGATTGCACCGTCCTTGAGAATGACTGGGCCATTCTTCGCCACGCGGGGTGGCTGGGGCGGGTCTTCGGTGGCGAAGCGCTCACCGAAAGTATGCAGGCGGATCACTTCACGACCCAGCTTCGCGGCTTCGGCGAACAGCGCGGCATCGGCGGTCAGAGGGACACGCAGGCCTGGGCGAACGAGATCGTCGGCAAAGCTGGAGATGTAAGCCGGGTGAGCGAGCAGCGCCGCGACATAGGCAAAGACATCGACCGGATCGACCGGCGCGCCAAAAGCCTTGGCCAGCAGCGCGACAACGGCAGGGGAGATGTTTGCCTCGGTCGCGGCGGCGTTTTTCCAGAGGGCGAAGACACGGCCACCGCGTCCAGCGTAATGATGGAGGTCGGGAATTACCGCGAGAGCAGATGCACCGGGACCATTGCTGGGCGCGCGGTCCATAGGTGCTGTAATGTAGATTTGCTTGTCGCTGTGGTTTGCCCAAAGGTTTGGATTGGGCTGATTGATTACCCGTGCATCCGGAAAAATGTACTGGCGGTCGAACGAGCGGAAGCCATATTGGATAGGGGTTTCGCCAGCGAGGGCGCGGCGCGCCAGAAGTCGCAGTTTGTCGATTTCATGATCGACTTGCTTCGGCGCGTCTTCCACCGAGGTAAGCAATTCACGCTCGGGCCACCAAAGTGCCTTTCCGGACTTGCCAATATGGCGATCACCAGGCTTCCCATTGCGCATATGCGGCTGAAACAGCATCGCACGCTTCTCAGCATTCGGCTCGTCGATCAGCCGTTGCCAACGTTGCTTCAGTGACACTTCATCTGGCGCGATGATCCATGTTCGTCCTGGCATAACGCCCGATCCGCAATCGCCAATCACGGCGTCGAGCGAAGCAAATGCGCCCCAGCCTTCGCGCAGTTCAGGGAGAAACGGCGCACGCGGATCAGACGGGCAATCGCTCCATCCCTTGCCACCAAGCGTGACAGTTTTCAGCTCAGCAAATTTCTCCTCACGCCGCCCCTTGGCCAGCGCCCGGTAGCGCACCCTTGCAGCACCTTCACCCGGTGTGCGTGAACGGCTGGCGAGCACAATGCAGACCGGGTGCTGCACGCCTTGGAATATGCGTGTCGCCACTTCCGGTTGATGCCCTTCGGGCGAACAATCGATTACCCAGATATCGTCGCACTGGCTGCGCAGATCGGCGCGCATCTTCTGGAAACCGGGGCCGTTGAGGAAGCCCGAAACGGTGATGTAACAGACCATCCCGGCGAGCTTTTCCTCAACCGGCGGCTGCTTGTCGCGCCCGCCCGCGCCTTGCTCGAAAACCTTCCACGCTGCCCAACGCCAAAAGTAGATGTAGAGGTTGCGCAGGTGCTTTGCATGCGTCCCGATCTTCCACGCCTTAGGCGGCTGCCAGTCGTTCAGCGGCGCGCCCTTGTTCTTGTTTCCGCTCTCGATCCACGCGCCCTTGCCCTTCGCCTTTTCCTTGTAAGGCGGATTGCCGATGACCACGGTGATCGGCTCGCTGCGCTTGATCTTGTTTGCCTCGGTCCGCGACTTGGAAATCTCGCGATAGATGCCCTGTCCGCTCTCGATATCGGCGTAGGGATCACCCAGCGTATCGGTCACGAACAGGCGCGGCGTTGCGTCCGCGCCGATTTCCAGCATCTCCGCCAGCAGCCGCAGCTGCGCGACGGCGAAAGCGCCGAATTGCAGTTCGAAGCCGATCAGGCGCCCGGCCACATCTTCCATCATCGGAGCAACCGCGCCAGGGCCGCCGTGGTTTGCCTCGATCGTCGCCTTGATCCGCTCAATCGTGCCGAGCAGGAATGTGCCCGATCCGGTTGCGGGATCGACGATATGCACGTCCTTGCCCGCAAGCCCATCGGCAATGCCAAAGCGCGGGCTTTTCAACGCCTCGTCGCACAGTCGCACCATGGTGCGCACAACTTCGGGCGGGGTGTAATAGCTGCCCGTCAGCTTGCGCAGCTTGTTGTCGTAGACCTCTAGGAAATTCTCGTAGAAATAGAGCCATGCCTCGGGGTCGCCCTTCGACACCTTGGTCCACGAAACCTCGTCGAGCACGCGGGTCAGCGTGTCGAGCGCGGGACCTAGGTTCAGGTCCTGTTCGGTCAGAAGCCGCAGCGCGGTGCCGATCAGCGTATTGGCCTTGCCCAGTTCCTTGGCGACATGATCCAGCCCGCCCGCCAGCGACATGTCCTTCGACTTTGCCATGAGCAGCCCGAAAGTGACCGCCTGCGCATAACCATCGGCAAACTTGTCGTCATCCGCATCGGGAAACAGCAACGCCTTCCAGTCGTCTTTGAGGTCTGTCAGCTTGGTGTTCTTTTCCGACGCATTGAGCTGTTCGAGCACTTCATCGCGCAGGAACCGGCACAACCGCGCCGAGACACGGGCCAGCTCGTTCGCGCCTTTGGGTGTTATCGGCTTCCAAGTCAGGAAATCGTTCAACAGCGGCAGGAATGTTTGCGGCGCGGAAAGCTTCGCGCCCGCATGTTCGACCCCGCCATCGAGGTGGACGATCTGCCCAACCAGCGACCCATCGCGCCACAACGAGAAGCTGTCGCCATCGGTATAAAGCAGATTGGGCAGCGCCTTCAGCTTATCCCATTGCTCCTTGTCGTGGCCGGTCCTCCACTTCCGTGGATCGGCACCCTTGCCCGGAGCCTTCACTTCGATGAAGCCAACAAGGGCATTGTTGACCTTGACCGCATAGTCGGGCCGGGTGCGCAGTTCGGCGAGCGAAGTTTCGCCCGTCATCACGAGATTTTTCATAGCAGGATGAAGGATCGCCGAAATCTGCGCGAACAGAGTTTCAAGCGGTGCGCGCAGCTGGTCTTCCGGCTGGCCGTCACCGCCAGCCAGTTTCGCCTTGGCCGAAGCGCCGAATTCTCCCACAGCCTTTTCGATGGTGCTGGCTTGCGTCACCCGGTACCTCCCGTTCATATTGTTATCTGGCACAGGGCGTGCGATGCCCGCAACGGCTTTGGACAAGTAAATGGCGGAAGAAACTGGCGATCTGTTCGGTGGACCGGCCCAAATGGGTCTGGATCTCGGCGATTCCGCGCCTCCGCCTTCCTATGAGCCGGATCGTGACGAAGTACGCCGCGAATTGCAGGAAGTATTGGCCGAAGCCCGAAGTGCCAAGGACCAATGCCCATGGGACGAGCAGACCCTGAAGTATCACAAGGTCGTCTTTCCGCAGATGGCAAACTGGTTGCCCGAAGATGAGCGGGACCAATTGCGATTCGAATTCGCACAGGAAGTCGAACGGATCGAGCTGTTGCTAGCGGCCTGACTGGTTGTGGGACGATTACGGATTGTTTGCTGTTAGCGAGTTCGGCACAGAATGCTGCTGTTCCGTCCCAGGCCTGCTGCCAGCTTCAGCCACTAGGTCTGAGGCCTATTTTTTGGTGCTGCGCATTCGGTTTATTGTTGGAAATCCCTACGTTTAGGCTCGCTGTAGTAGGTTGTTATGGTCGTTTGGTTTCGGTTGTTGCTCTCAACTGCTTTAGCAACGCTGGTGCGGCAACGGGCTGTTCGCAGGAAAGAAACAGAGCACGGTTGCGCTTGCCTGCTAGGCTAAAGGAACTTGACAGCTGGGCCAAAAGCCTCGTTCCCCGTTTTGCGCAGACGACGCTTGATGGCAGCAGGTGTGAGGTAGAAAGTGCCTAGCTCATCTTTCTCGAATTGCCGGAGCAAGACCTTACCTCGATCACCCCAAGACTGAAGGTAAAAGGCCGTTTCTCGGCCGTCGCAGATCGGGAATACCATCGCTGCCTTGCGTTGACTGACGATATGGCGCCAATTGCGTACATCTATTGAAGAAGGCGAAAGGGAGAACCCAGGATGGCTGTGCCATTCGCCAATCCAGTCCATCTTTCCGCCGGATTTACGCCACCTCCTAAGCGCAGCTATTCTGTGCCCCTTAGGCGAGCGCTGGAAGCGCATCGAACTCTGTCGATCCCATGGCAATGGACGGGTGATCTCAGTCACATGAAGATAGAGACCCTTGCGCAGCCCAAGTACCAGCCCCCCAGCTTCCAAAGGGCAATATTGCCGCGTACATTCTAACATGTTCTCTGCCGCTTCATGATCGACAAGAATGCCCTCGATCACGACCCATCCCTCGCGAGGCATGATGGGCACGTTTTGTGCGCTGAAGGAGAAGTTGGTTTACGCTCGATGCCGCGCTCGTGGTCGAGTACGATCGTGCGAAGCCGCGCCCCTGGCTTA
>JAKFWB010000547.1 GCA_021732945.1 Porphyrobacter sp. | reverse complement strand
TGTATGGACAGTCAAAGTTGGTTGTGATGATCGCGCCAAGCATGTAGGCGGGTCATCTATTGCTACAAACGTCGAACGCCATTGCGGCGAATAGCACGGCGTTTGTCGCTTGGAATATGGGGGGAAAACCACTATGGCACTGAATACTGAACGCAAGCCCTGGGTCGAGCCGACTGTGCGCGAACTCGACATCGAAGAAACCCATGCCTTTTCAGGCAGAGGTGCCGATGTAGGCGGTAACGCATTCCTTGATTCTCAGAGGTCCTGATCCACCCCGGGAATTGATCGATTGTCGCATCCATGATCGATGCGATCTGCCTGCCTATCCCGATTTTAGGGCAATCCAAAATAGCTGACTGAGCCGATCTATGGATGGTGCGGTTCTGCGTGTTCTGAGGAAGTGCTCTAGGTGTTTGGTCCCAGCATGTGATGGTGTAACTTTATCATCGTCACAGCGGAGGGACTTATGGGGCAGGTTCTACACGGCAGCGCCAAGACCACGCACGCCATTCGAGGCGCTGCGCGTGCAGGCGCGACTGATCGAGCGCGACGCCTTGGTCGGGATCGGCACGGTGCACCGCTTCTTTACCTGGCACGGGATCACGCTCAAAATGAGACCGGACACGCGATCAAGCAGGACCGTCCCGATGCCCTGAGGTAACGCCAGCCCTGGATCGACGGCCAGACCGACCTCGAACCCGAACGCTTCGCCATCATCGACGAGACCTGGACCGCCGCCAACATGACCCGCAGTCACGGGCGCTGCCGGAACGGCGAGCGGCTGCGGATGGGCTTCTCACATGGCCACCGCAAGACCACCACGCTGGTGGCAGGCCTGAGCATGACCGGCATGGTCGCGCCGCTGGTGCTGGACGGGTCGAAGCGCCTGTTGCACCCCTACGCTTCCTTGCGCCATACAGTCCCGACTTCAACCCGATTGAGGAGGCCCTCTCCCGGCTCAAAGTCAGGCTTCGTAAGGCCGGCGAACGAACCGCCAGCAGATTATGGGACTTGATCGGTAGGCTCGTCGATATCTTCCAGCCCGACGTATGCGCCACGGGCCACCTTCAACGATACCTCTGGATAGGCACCAGGGATCAGCCTCCTCTCCTTCCCTGCAAAAAAAGGACATTTGAGCCGCCAGCTCCAACGGTCGAATTTGGCCAAAAACAGATACAGCCCTTCGGAATCGGAAAGCTTGTTATCCTCATTTTTTTGCCTTCGCCTGCCAAACTGCCATTTCGCTGAGCAGCAGCGCCCCCAAAACTGCGTTTTGATGCCACAGAAATGCCCCCAATGGTTACAGACGCATTCCGAAATATCGGAACAGATTCAGGATACTATCTAGCTCGAAATGGCTGAAAATCAAGGAAAACAGCGGTTTTTTGGACGCTTGCGGAAGGGTGACTGGCGGAGAGGGTGGGATTCGAAAAATGACTTTATTATATTGCTTTTAAACGATAATTTTTGAGATATAAGTTATTGATGCCCCCTACACTGCCCCCAAAAAAAGTGGATGCATTTGCATTCTCTTGGACGCCAGCGCTGCATCTCTTCGAACGCTTTTCGCGATCCCCGGTATCACGCCAATAGCAAAATTCGGAGAGGCGAAAGCGGCGTTACCTGAGGTCTACGATCCGTCCACAGCTTGGTAGCGGAGGAGGGACGTTTAGGAAACACATAAGCAATGAATTTAGAACAAAAACTCAGTCGATGACCTTCGTGATACCCCCTTCAATACCCCCACTTTTTGGCAATGCAGCAAGTTGACTAAAAGACAAGACGAGCGGTTATCCCCCCCGACCATGCTGGCAAACTCAGCCGGTGAAACCAGCCCACCGGACCTGAGCAAGGCGGAAAACTCCAGACCCAGGTGATCCGAGCTTGGGTAGCATTGCAACCCGCCCTGCTTCATTGCGAAAGGATCGAGCAATCTCGAGGCAGTATGCCCACGATTAGCAGTACAGCGCAGATTCTGGACCGTGACGCACCGAGACACACAAAATCTCGCCAGGGTCAAAGCTGGCAAAGAATGGCTGCTGGAATACGTATCGCTGGGCAGAGCATGAATTCTACCGCCGAACTAGCCTTTCCGGGTTGCTCTTTCTTTCGCCGGACCGGCTGCCGCCTCTCCCTATCCATTGAAAGGTGGCCAACCCACCGGAAGGCCTATCGTTTGAAGGGTGGAACGAGAAGGATTCTTCCTTCTTGGAAGACGCGGGGAATATTTGTGATCGACGCAAAGGCTTTGAGGAATGCGCTGGGGAATTTCGCCACCGGAGTTACCATCGTCACGACATGTCATGACGGGCGAAAAATCGGGCTGACGGCAAACAGCTTCAACTCGGTGTCGCTTGACCCTCCGCTGGTGTTGTGGAGCCTGGCCAAGAAATCATCGAACATCGATGCCTTCATGAATGTCGATGCCTTTGCGGTGCACATCCTTGGCGCAGACCAAGAAGCTCTTTCCAACCAGTTCGCCACGCCCGGCATCGACAAGTTCGAGGGCGTAGATATCAAGACCGGCGAGGCCGACGTGCCGTTATTGCGGGACTGCGCGGCGCGCTTCGAATGTCGCACCGCCTACCGTTATGACGGCGGCGACCATATCATATTTGTGGGCGAAGTCCTCGAACTGGAGCAATCGGAAAAGGAACCCTTGCTGTTCCACCGCGGCAAATACGCACGCAAGACGATGCCGAAGACAGGCGATCGCCCGGAGAACGCGCGCGATCTCAATTATCTTGTTGCCCGTGCCTATTTCATGCTGACCGATGGCGTCCGCGCACAGGCGGCCGAGAAAGGTCTCTCGCAAGTCGATCACTATGCGCTATCGGTCTTGCTGAAAGGCGGGCCTGCTTCATTGTCAAAAGTGAATGGGATGCTTGGCACATCTGGCTGGCAATGGACCGACACCGACCTTCAGCGGCTGGCAGATGCCGGGCTCGTTCAGGTGACCGATGATGGCATCGTTTCACTCACCAAGTCTGGGCGCGAGACGATGATCGGCCTGTTCGTGCAGGCAAAGGCGGTGGAGTCAGACGCGCAAAAGGCCTTTTCTCCAGACGAGCTGGACCAACTCCGCTCGCTGATTTCGCAGCTACTGGAAACGCTGGACGGACAGGATGCCAAGGGCACGGCGCAGCATCTGGAAGTGATGAATGCATTGCAGGCAGACCAGCCTGCTGAAGAAGGCAGCGAAAGCTAGGCGGCCGAACCCCCGCCCGGACGCACCGGGCTGCCGGTAAGGCTGATGCGGTTGCGGTCTGGTTCCGGCTCGGCATGCGGTTCAGTCTCGCGCAGGCTGGAAAGCGCTTCGCGCGTGAGATACTGATAGTTTCCATCAACATCGTTGCGCCAAGTCACCTCCTCAGCCGACAAAGCGCGCACGATCCGCGCTGGAGTGCCGATCAGCAGGCTTCGCTCCGGGACTTCCATCCCATGTGGCACCAGCGACAGCGCACCTACCAGACATTCCCGGCCAAGCACTGCCGCATCCAGCACCACAGAATTGATGCCTATCAGGCAATTCTCACCGATCTCGCAGCCATGGATGACTGCGCCATGAGCGATAGTGGCACCGCGCCGGATTATAGTGTCATGCTGCGTGGAAACATGGATAGTGGCACAGTCCTGCACGCTGCAGTCGCTTTCAACGATGATTCTGCCGAAATCAGCCCGCAGGCTGGCGCCCGGACCGATATAGCATCCTGAACTGACGATCACATCGCCAATCAGCGAAGCTTGTGGGTGGACGAAGCTGCCGGGATCAACCACTGGCCTGATCCCTTGGAATTCATAACAAGGCATAACAGACATTCCCTCTACAGCCGTGGCGGCGAGGTCAGACGAACCTTCAGCCCATCTCGATAGGGCGTTCGCCCACGATCGACAAACCATAGCCTTCAAGCGCCACCAGCGAGCGGCTGTTATTGGTCAGCAGCACCATGTCCCGCACGCCAAGTTCGGAAAGGATCTGGGCGCCGTTGCCATAATCGCGCTGCTCCGGGCTTTCGCCTGATGGCGGGCGTTTAGCTTTCTCGGCCTCGGCAATTCGCATGGCGCGGCTAACAAAATCCGGCACCGGGCGGTTGATCAGTACCAGCACACCGCTGCCTTCCCTTGCGATGGTTTCCATGGCCCCCTGCACCAGCGATTCACGCTCCCCTATCTCGGCAAACACATCGGGGAAGATCGACAGCAACTGCATGCGCACCAGCGTCGGTTTCGCGTGATCCACTTGCCCCTTCACCAGCGCCAGCGTTTCTTCCCCGGTTGCCTTGTTGTAGAAACAAATAGCCCGCCAATCGTCGCCCCAGCGGCTGGAAAATTGCCGCTCGGATCGCCGTTCGATAAGGTGGTCGTGCTCGCGGCGATAGGCGATCAGGTCGCGTATCGTGCCGATTTTCAGATCGTGCTTGCGGGCAAAGCTGATGAGGTCGACCATTCGGCTCATCGTGCCGTCTTCGTTCATGATCTCGCAGATCACCGCAGAGGCGTTCAGACCGGCGAGCCGGGATATATCGACCGACGCTTCCGTATGCCCCGCGCGTACAAGCACGCCCCCATCGCGAGCGACCAGCGGGAAGACGTGCCCCGGGGTAACAATATCGTCCGCGCCTTTGCCGCCATCAATCGCCACGGCAATAGTGCGGGCGCGATCGGCAGCCGAAATGCCGGTGGTCACGCCTTCGCGCGCTTCGATGGAAATGGTGAAAGCCGTTTCGTGCCGTGTCCGGTTCTGGCTGCTCATGAGGTCGATGCCCAGTTGATCGACCCGCTGCTTGGCCAGTGCGAGGCAGATCAAACCGCGCCCATGCGTTGCCATGAAGTTAATCGCCGCAGGAGTGGCCATCTGCGCGGGAATAATGAGATCGCCCTCGTTCTCACGATCTTCATCGTCCACAAGGATAAACATCCGCCCGTTGCGGGCTTCCTCCACTATTTCAACGACGCTAGAAATCATCCTGCCGCCTCCCGCCACAGCGCCTTGTTGATTTGGCTGCGGCAAGAGAAGACGGTTCGTTCCTCTAGTCCGCATCAAGACGCTTTTCAGTTCATTTTCCGTTCGTCGAGGCCAAGCCCGCGACCGATGATTTCAAGCATGATCTCGCTAGTTCCTGCGAAGATACGGCTGATCCGGGCATCGGTATACATGCGACTGATGCGGTATTCCTCCATGTAACCGGCACCCCCATGAAGCTGGACGCAGGTGTCCATAACGCGGCCCTCCAACTCGCTGGTCAGCAACTTTGCAGCCGAGGCGTCCTCTGCCGTCAGCGACTTGTCGTTCAGCAGCAAAACGCACTGATCAACATAGGTCTGAGCCATATCCAGCTCGGCGCGCATCTGCGCCATCTTGAACCGGGTGTTCTGGAACGCGCCAATTGGCTTTCCGAAAGCGCTGCGTTCCTTCACGTATTCCAGTGTGAGGTCGAAGGCCGTCTGGGCCGTGGCCATGAAACCGATGGCGGCAATCAGTCGCTCCTGCGCCAGCATCTGGGCAAGATACTTGAAGCCTTGACCGGCTTCGCCAATCAGGTTTTCCTGCGGTACCTTTACATCGTTGAAGAAAAGTTCCGCCGTGTCTTGCGACTTGAGGCCCATCTTTTCCAGCTTTCGGCCGCGTTCAAAGCCTTCCATCCCGCGCTCGACAAGGAACAGGCTGATGCCGTGAGGGCGATTCGTATCGGTGCGCGCGGCAACCACGATCAGATCTCCCAAAATTCCGTTCGAAATGTAGGTCTTAGCACCGTTGAGCACCCAGTGATCGCCGTTTCCCATCGCACGGGTTTTCATGCCCGCCAGATCGCTACCTG
>JAKFWB010000546.1 GCA_021732945.1 Porphyrobacter sp. | reverse complement strand
CCGCTCGGCGTAGTAATTGGCCGAGACCAGCTTGGCCTCATAGAACGCCTTGTCTTCGGGCGCTCCGGCCAGCTTGTCGAGCGCCACCTTGGCCATCCTCAGCCAGAAGAAGCCGAGCGTCACGATCCCCATGATGTGCATGTAGTGATGCGCGCCCGCACCGAGGTGGTTGAGATTGGCCATCGCGTTCTGCGTGAACCACACGGTCGCCGCCTTCTGCTCGCCCAATGCCTTTTCAAGCCGCTCGGCCATGTCCTTCAGCTCAGGCACTTGCTTGCCTGCTGCGACTTCCTCGTCGATCATGGCGAAAAAGGCCTGGATCGCCTTGCCGCCATTCGCGGCCAGCTTGCGCCCGCACAAATCCATCGCCTGCACGCCGTTGGCGCCTTCGTAGATCATCGCAATGCGGCTATCGCGCACGAACTGCTCCATGCCCCATTCGCGCACATAGCCGTGGCCGCCGTAGATTTGTTGCATGTTGTTGGCGATGTCATAGCCTTTATCGGTGCCATAGCCCTTGATGACGGGTGTCATGAGACCGATCAGCATGTCAGCCTGCTCGCGCTCTTCTTCGGTCTGGGCCTTGTGAGTCAGATCGACCTGGAGCGCACCCCACAGGCACAGCGCCCGCATCGATTCGGTGAAGACCTTGGCGTCCATCAGCATCCGCCGCACATCGGGGTGGACGAAGATCGGGTCAGCCTTGGCCGCCGGGTCAGCCGGGCCAGTCAGCGCGCGGCCCTGACGGCGATCGAGCGCGTAGGTGACAGCGTTCTGATAGGCGACCTCGGCCTGAGCATAGCCCTGGATGCCGACGCCTAGGCGCGCGGCGTTCATCATGATGAACATCGCAGCGAGGCCCTTGTGCTCCTCGCCGACCATGTAGCCGGTCGCACCGTCATAGTTGAGCAGGCAGGTGGCGTTGCCGTGAATGCCCATCTTCTTTTCGATCGAGCCGCATGTCACGCCGTTGCGCGTCGCAGGCTCACCATTTTCGTCGAGGATGAACTTGGGCACGATGAAGAGCGAAATGCCCTTGGTCGAATCCGGCGCACCCGGGGTCTTGGCCAGCACCAGATGGATGATGTTGCTGGTAAGATCATGCTCACCGGCCGAGATGAAGATCTTGGTTCCGGTAATTGCGTAGGAGCCATCACCGTTCGGCACAGCCTTGGTGCGGATCATGCCGAGATCGGTGCCGCAATGCGGCTCGGTCAGGTTCATGGTGCCCGACCATTCGCCCGAGATCATCTTGGGCACGTACATGGCCTTCTGCTCGTCCGAACCCTTGGCGAGAATCGCCGAAATGGCACCGGCGGTCAGACCCGGATACATTGCAAACGCCTGATTGGCGGTGCCGCTATATTCTTCGAGCACAAAGCCGAGCACATGCGGCAAGCCCTGCCCGCCATAGATTTCGGGCTGAGCAAGCGTTCCCCAACCGTTATCGACGTAAGCCTTGTAGGCTTCCTTGAAACCCGGAGGCGTGGTGACACTGCCGTCTTCATGACGCGTGCAGCCATGTTCGTCGCCTGACTGATTGACCGGCGCAAGGACCTCGGAACAGAATTTGCCGGCCTCGTTGATCACTGTGTAGATCATATCCGAGGTTGCGTTTTCGAACCCAGGCAGATTGCCGTAGCTCGCAAGGTCGAGCAATTCGTTGACGACGAAGCGGGTGTCGCGGGTTGGTGCGGTGTAGGTTGGCATCACAAAATCCCTGTGGTGAGCGTTTCAAGTTCAAGAGTGATTGGCAATAACCGATCAGCGCAGGTCGAGCTTTTCGATCTCTGCTACAAAGTCAGTCAATTCCTTGATGGAGGAATCGATATCGGCCCGTTGGGCCTGCAATTTTGCAATATGCGTCCGGCACTTCTCGATCGTGACGCGGCGCTGTTCCACCCGGCCGTCATCAAGATCGTAAAGATCGATCATCTCGCGGATTTCAGTGAGGCTGAAGCCCACGTTCTTCGCGCGCATGATCCAGGCAAGCCGCGCTCGATCCCGCTTCGAATACACGCGGGTGAGGCCGACGCGGGCCGGGTTGATCAGCCCCTCGTCCTCATAGAAACGCAGCGCGCGCGCGGTGCAGCCGAACTCGGTCGTCAAATCCGAGATCGTGAACTGTTCACGCTCGTGCTTGTCAGGCCGATCAAGATGCGCGCCATTGCGACGCTGTGCCGGGGCTGCTTGAGAACCCATCGCGGCAGACGAATGTGCAGGTGAGGTAGCCATGCGCCGCACATACCTTACCTTTACGTGAGCGTCAAGTCTTGACCTTTACGAGAGCGATGCCCGATTCGCCGGAATCTAGCCGACGGTAAAAGCAACTAACCGCGCCTGTGTGGCAGGTCGGACCAGCAGGCCGGGCGCGAATCACCAAGGCATCCTGATCGCAGTCCACCAGCACCTCGCGCAGCGTGAGGACGTTTCCTGAAGTCTCTCCCTTCATCCACAACCGCTGGCGTGATCGCGACCAGAAGGTCACATGCCCAGTCTCAAGGGTTTGCTTAAGTGCATCATTGTTCATGTGCGCGACCACCAGCACTTCGCCGGTCTGATCATCGACAACAACTGCGGTCAGTAAGCCATTGGCGTCAAACTTCGGCGCGAAGGTCGAACCATTTTCGCGTTCGGCGCTGGTCAGGGGCGTAGTTGACACTGGATACTCCATGAAACGATATTGCGGGCCGCCAAGCCATCTTTGCCGATCATGCCGCCAACGTTTGATCCTTGCGATGAATGTTGCACGTTCACAACAGCGCCATGCAAAAAATACCCGCAACGCATGTTCCATCTTCCGCCTCGCGCAACACGGTGGAAGAAGACACTCGAACTCTCCGAAAGGGGTTCTCCACCGAACAATGCACCACCCGGTGCAAGTTCAGGGGGTGGATCGGGCCGCAGATTGGCAGCGGGGTGCCAGAGCGACCGATTGAACGATAAGGGATAGGATTGCGGTCGCCAAGCTAGGGGGTGGCTACCGGAGCTCGCAAGAGACAATCCACACCGTTTCGTCACGTGGCGCCCAGGGCCGATAAGGCTCTGGGCGTTATGTTTTGTGGTTGGGCAAGCGCCTCCATGTCGATCAGCCGATTCCTTCAACCCGTGCAAAACATGCGATGGCAAGATGAGCAGGTCGCGCTGAGCGCAGCGCAGTCATGCAAGCATGGCTCGTCGCACCGCTGGTCAGCACATCATCGACTAGGATGACGTCGCGCCCTGCGATCAATTGCGCTCGCGCTGGGTTAAGCGCGATGGCACCGGTCAAAGCACGCTCGCGCGCCTCTCGCCCAAGTCCGCCGAGACTGGGCGTCCGGCGATTGCGAACCAACCCGTCGACCAGCACCTCGCCTTTGCCCAGTTTGGCCAGGTCGCTCGCCAGAAGCGCCGCCTGATTGAACCCGCGTTGCCACAAGCGCCAACGATGGAGCGGCACGGGAATCAGCAAGGGCTGCTGTTTTTGGAGGACCACATCCGGCATCCGCGCCGCGATCAACCGCGCCAGCAATCGCGACAGGGCGATCCGTCCGCCATGCTTGTAAGACAGCACCAGACAGCGCGAGGTCTCGTTGTAAAGCGTTGCAGCATAGACCGGCGTCGCCACCGTTTCGACATCGGGCGCGTGAGATGACAGCACCGCAAGGCTATCCCAGCATTCAAGGCACAGACCGTCCTGCGCCGCAATCGCAGCCCCGCACGCAGGGCACCGCGGAGGATAGAGCAGATCCACCACGGGCAGGAAAACTCGGGCAAGGTTTGCGACCACCGCCATGGACATGGTGTGGCATGGCTTGCACTCTGTAGGCAAGCCCGGCAGGGCCGCATCCATGCCCAGCACTCACGTTCCAGCGATCTTCTCCGAACAGCGCAGGGTGGCGCGGGCCTTGCGTTCGGAGCAGCGACGATTGAGGCGCAGCGATGCGGCGACCTTTCTCATCGATGCGATGGCGGATGACATGGTCGAGCGGCTCAGCTTCGTGCGGCATGCGCCCCAAGCCTCGCTGGTGATCGGCGCCTGCACCGCTCCTCTGGCAGACCACCTCAGCCGCGACAGCGCGCGGCTTGAGGTCAGCACAGCCACCAATCCCGCTGAGCCGCTGGAAGGCGGGCCCTTCGAATTCATCGGCGTCCTTGGGCAACTCGAAGCGGTCAATGACTTGCCGGGCGCGCTGATCCATCTGCGGCAAGCCTTGACGCCGAACGGGCTGGTGATCGCCAGCTTCATCGGCGGACAGAGCCTGCCTGCCCTGCGCGCGGCGATGTTGGCAGCGGAACCGGAACGCCCGGCAGCCCGGTTGCATCCGCTGGTCGATCAGCGCGCCGCGCCGCAGTTGCTCCAGCGCGCCGGGTGGAAAGACCCTGTGGTCGATTCCTACCGGCTGATCGTCCGCTATCCCGGCCTTGACCGGCTGGTGGCCGACCTGCGCGATAGCGGGCTTGGCAACGCCCTCGCCCGCCCCGCAGCCCCCATCGGCAAGGCCGCCCTCGCGCGGGCGCACGTTGCCTTCATGGCCCGCGCCGATGCCGATGGCAAAGTGGCCGAGACATTCGAGATCATCACCCTTACCGGGCGGCGATCGCGGGCTGGAACCTAGCCCTTGGCGAGCGCCGCTTGCGCCGCTGCAAGTCGCGCGATTGGGACACGGTATGGCGAGGCGCTGACATAGTCGAGCCCGACTTTCTCGCAGAAGGCGATGCTGGCCGGGTCGCCGCCATGTTCGCCGCAGATGCCGAGCTTGATGTCCGGCCGCGTCGCCCGCCCCCGCTCCGCCGCGAGTTCTACCAGCTGCCCGACACCGTCGATATCGAGGCTGACGAAGGGATCGCGCGGGAAAATGCCCTTGTCGACGTAGACGCTGAGGAACCGCGCCGCATCATCGCGCGACACGCCCAAGGTGGTCTGCGTCAGGTCATTGGTGCCAAAGGAGAAGAACGCTCCTTCCTCGGCAATCTCACCCGCCATCAGCGCCGCGCGCGGCAGTTCGATCATCGTACCCACGAGGTATTCGACCCGCGTGTCAACCTCGGCAAACACCGCCTCGGCCACGCGGTCCACCAGCGCGCGCAGGATCGCTAGCTCACGCCTGGTGGCGACCAGCGGGATCATGATTTCCGGCAAAGGCGCTTCGCCCGAGGATGCCTGCACCGCGCACACCGCTTCAAAGATCGCGCGGGCCTGCATCTCGTAGATTTCGGGATAGGTGATCCCCAAACGGCAGCCGCGATGGCCCAGCATCGGGTTGAATTCGTGCAGCTCGCCTGCGCGGCGCTTCAAGTGATCGACCCCGAGGCCCGTCGCATCGGCGAGATCGGCGAAATCCTCGTCGGCGTGGGGGAGGAACTCGTGCAGCGGCGGATCGAGCAGACGGATCGTGCAGGGCAGGCCGGCCATCACCTCGAAAATCGCAGTGAAATCTGCGCGCTGTTCGGGCAGCAATTGGTCGAGTGCGCCGCGGCGGCCGGCCTCGTCGTCAGCCAAAATCATCTGCCGAACCAGAGAGATACGCGACGCTTCAAAGAACATGTGTTCAGTGCGACACAGTCCGATGCCCTCGGCCCCGAACTGCCGCGCCATGCGGCAGTCATCGGGCGTCTCGGCATTGGTCCGCACCTTCATGCGGCGAAGCTTGTCCGCCCACACCATCAGCACGCCAAAATCACCCGCCAGCTCTGGCTCGACCGTGGGAACGATGCCGAGCATCACCTGCCCTGTCGCCCCGTCGAGGGTGATCGCGTCGCCCTCCTTCAATACAGTCGCGCCAATCCGCAGGGCCCGCGTCGCCCGGTCGATCGACACCGCCCCCGCACCCGATACGCACGG
>JAKFWB010000025.1 GCA_021732945.1 Porphyrobacter sp. | reverse complement strand
TCCGTTACCTGCGCGAAGAGCTGTTGCTGGTGCTCGGCACGTCCTCGTCCGAAGCCGCGCTGCCGAGCCTGATGGAGAAGATGGAGCAGGCCGGGTGCCGCAAGGCGGTGGTCGGGCTGGTGGTGCCGACCGGCTATTCCTTCAATCTCGATGGCACCAATATCTACATGACTTTGGCGACGCTGTTCATCGCGCAGGCGGTGGGGGTGGATCTGAGCCTTGGTGAGCAGCTGACGCTGGTGCTGGTGGCTATGGTCAGCTCCAAGGGCGCGGCCGGGGTGACGGGATCGGGCTTCGTGATCCTTGCCGCGACGCTTTCGGTGGTGCCGAGCGTGCCGGTGGCGGGATTGGCGCTGATCCTCGGCATTGATCGCTTCATGAGCGAATGCCGCGCGCTCACCAATTTCATCGGCAATGCTGTGGCGACGATCATCGTAGCTCGCTGGGAGGGCGCGCTGGATCGCGAGCGGTTGGCCGCCGCGCTGTCGGGTGCGCCGCTGCCGCTGCTGCCAGACGATATCGAGCGCCACGAACGCAGCGGGCCGGTGAGCGAGGCCATCGCCGACGTGCTGGAGCAGCGGCCATAGCCGCAGCCCTTGCCAATGTTTCATCTGAAACATCGCCCGCATTGCAAAGCTGTTGCGGGCCTAGGCTGCCGCTACTAGGAGTCTAGGCATGACCGAAAACGACCTAACCGACCGCAAGTTCTACCGCGCGGGCGAAGAGACCCGCTTCGCTGAAGGTGGCCCCGAACGCACGCCGCAGACCGCGCATCCGGCCTATAAGCTGGCGTTCCGCGACACTGATTTCCTGCTGCGCGATGAGTTGCGCCCGGTGCGGTTTCAGCTGGAATTGCTAAAGCCTGAAATGCTGCTCGATGAAGCGCGCGTGGGCTCCACGCTGGTGATGTATGGCTCGGCCCGGATCCCCTCGCCCGCGCAGGCCGAAGCACGGGTGGCTGAAGCCGCCGCCAATGGCAGCGAATATGACCAGAAGGTTGCCGCGCGGCTGGCGGAGAAGGCGCGGTATTATGACGAAGCCTACAAGCTCTCACGCCTCGTAAGCGAAAAGGGCTTGATCGAGAACGGTTTGCGCCAGTTCGTCATCACCACCGGCGGCGGCCCTTCGATCATGGAGGCGGGCAACCGCGGCGCGTCTGACGCGGGCAGCGAATCGATCGGGCTCAACATCGTGCTGCCGCATGAGCAGGCGCCCAATCCTTACGTGACGCCCTATCTCAGCTTCCAGTTCCACTATTTCGCGCTGCGCAAGATGCACTTCCTGCTGCGCGCCCGCGCGGTGGCGGTGTTCCCCGGCGGGTTCGGGACGTTTGATGAATTCTTCGAGCTAATCACCCTGATCCAGACCGGCAAGATGAAGCCGCTGCCGATCATCCTGTTCGGCAAGGAGTTCTGGACGCGGGTGGTGAATTTCGAAGCGCTCGCCGAAGAAGGCGTGATCTCGAAAAGCGATCTCGACCTCATCACCTGGTGCGAAACCGCCGAAGATGCCTGGGCCTGCATCTGCGATTTCTATGAGATCAAGGAATAGGCCAAGTTCGTGCCTCCCCGCGAAGGCGGGGACCTCAGGAGGGATAGCGCCGGGGGGAGGGAGGCTCCCGCCTGCGCGGGAGCGCGCACTCTAGCTGTTGCGCACTGCCTGTTGCCCCAGCGGCCCGCTCCCCGCGCCGTATCCGGGCGCGGCCTCAATCGCTTGAAACACGAATTGCCGTGCGAGCCTCACCGCGTGCTCCAAGGGCTGGCCGTGGCCGAGCAGCGTCGCAATCGCTGACGATAGGGTGCAGCCAGTGCCGTGGGTGTGCACCGTGTCGATCCGCGCGTGATCGAAGGCCACCGCCCGCGCGCCCCCTTTGCCATTGGGGGGGACGATCAGCACATCGGTGATCCGGTCGCCCTCCGCATGTCCACCCTTCGCGAGCACCGCCGCGCCGCTGGCTTCGGCAAGTTCCGCAGCCGCGTCGATCATGTCCTGTGTGGTGGAGAGCGTCCGGCCTGCCAGCGCGGCGAGTTCGGGCAGGTTGGGGGTGATCAGCGTCGCCCTCGGGAACAGCCGGTCGCGCATCGCTGCCACCGCATCGGGCGCAATCAGCGCCGCGCCCGAGGTGGCGATCATCACCGGGTCTAGCACGATTGGCGCATCCACCTTCGCCAGCGCCTCGGCTACGGCAGCGATGATCGCGGCATCGTGCAGCATCCCGATCTTGATCGCATCGACGCCGATATCGTCCACGCAGGAGGCAATCTGCCGTGCCACCACCTCGGGCGAGAGCGCCACAATCCCCTGCATACCGACAGTGTTCTGCGCCGTGATCGCGGTGATCGCGGTCATGGCATAGCCGCCGAGCATGGTGATCGTCTTGATGTCGGCCTGAATACCGGCGCCGCCAGACGAATCCGATCCGGCGATGCTGAGGATGCGGGGGGGTGTGGGGGTGATCATTCGCACGTCATAGCAAGTGTGCGCCCGGCGTGTGATGCAATTTGCGAGGCCTTGTCAGAGGTGCCCGTTTGCGGGGACGATCTCACGTGGCCGGAATGACCGGGATGAGTGACGGCGGACAAGAGTTTTGGGTGCATCGCATGCAAAAACGCGCTATTATGTGAACGTTCACAACGTGGAGAAGGCGATCAAGATGGCAGCAGTTACGCCCGGCGGCCGGCTGACCTTTGAGACGCTCAACGGAATGCGCGGTATCGCCGCTCTGGCTGTGGCGGCCATGCATATTCAGTGGTTTCTTGGCGTCCTTCATCCGATCATCGTTTCAGTGGTCGTCGATTTTTTCTTCGTTCTCAGTGGGTTCGTGATCGCCTATTCTTATGAGGCGGATTTGCAGCGTGGCACCTCGCGGCGCGATTTTCTGCTCGCGCGATGGATCCGGCTGTACCCGCTGTTCTTTCTGGGGCTTGTCCTCGGCGCGATTTCCAAGGCGCTCTACGAGTTTCCCGCCAACCCCATGACCTTCTGGGGCAATGTTGGCTTCAACCTGCTTATGCTGCCCTATCCGCTGCCTTTTCCGCAGACGTATGACGACCTTTTTCCGCTCAATTATCCGGCCTGGTCGATCTTCTATGAGTGGATCGCGTACATCCTGTTTGCCGTGCTCATTCGCCGGCTGACTGACCGCTGGCTGGCATGCGTTATCCTGGTGGGACTTGCGGCGCTGATCTATACAGGGCTTGCGGAAGGCACCCTTGATCGCGGAACCTGGCGACCGAGCTTGGTCGGCGGGCTCGCGCGAGTGACCTTTTCCTTTTTTGTCGGCGTAGCATTGCACCGCCTGTGGCAACGCAGGCCCACACGCATTGCCTTGCATCCGGCGATACTTTTCGCCCAACTGATTGTGCCGCTGATGTGGCGTCCCGATGAACAGGTGGCCTATGCCTGGTTGTACGAACTGCTCATTGTGGCAGTCTGGATGCCGATGATGGTCTGGCTCGGCACCGGAAGCGTGGCGAGGGGGATTTGGCAAAAGATATCAGCCGTTCTGGGCACCATGAGCTACCCGCTCTACATCACCCATGCGACGGTCTATCCCTACGTCTTTCACTCCAACGATCCGCAGCCGCCTGTGTTTTTCGAACAGAACGCGCCTTGGCCTGCGTTGACTGTGATCGTCCTGCTCTGCATCGCATCATGGCTAGTCGCGACCTATGTCGACCTGCCGCTGCGAAGACGGCTAAACGGCATTCTCTTTCGGCGACGGTCAGGCCACACCTCGGACGCTGTCTGACCGACCTACCCCTTGTACTTCCGCTCCGTGCTAGGCGGAAACTTGGCGTGGAGCGCTTTGGCGCGCGTGGGCCGGTCCATAAGCTCGCCGCCGCAATTGGGGCAGCGGTCATCCAAGTCCTCGGCGCATTCGGCGCAGAAGGTGCATTCGAACGAGCAGATGAAGGCGCCGGGCGCTTCGGCGGGCAGGCCGACGCCGCAGGTTTCGCAATCGGGGCGCATTTCGAGCATTGTCAGTAACTCCCATCCCGTTCGCCCTGAGCTTGTCGAAGGGCTGTTTTTCCTTTTTGAGGTGCGGAAAGAAGAAAGTGCGATGCTTCGACAAGCTCAGCACGAACGGATTTCTTGCTAAACCGCCGCTCGCACCGCTTCGCAAATGGCGTCGACCACCTGTTCGACCTGCGCCTGATCATCGCCTTCGGCCATCACCCGGATCACGGGTTCGGTGCCTGACGGGCGGATCACAAGGCGGCCCTTGCCGACCAGCGCCGCTTCGGCCTCGGCGATGACGGCTTGCACCTTGGCGTTCTCCAAAGGCTTGCCGCCTTCGTAGCGCACGTTCTTGAGCAATTGCGGCACCGGATCGAACACGTGGAGCAGTTCGCTGGCCTTTTTGCCTGATCGCACGAGGCTCGCCAGCACCCGCAGCGCGGCAACCGTGCCATCGCCGGTGGTGGCATGATCGAGCAGGATCATGTGCCCCGATTGCTCACCGCCGACATTGAACCCGCCCGCCTTCATCATCTCGAGCACATAGCGATCACCCACCTTGGCGCGCTCAAGCGTCAGGCCGAGGCTCGCCAGATAGCGTTCGAGGCCGAGATTGCTCATGACTGTCGCCACCACGCCGCCGCCGCGCAAGCTTCCGCGCTCGTGCATGCGGGTGGCGATCAGCGCCATGATCTGATCGCCATCGACCGCGCGGCCTGTCTCGTCCACCACGATCAGCCGGTCCGCGTCGCCGTCGAGCGCAATGCCGATATCCGCGCCCTCCTCGACCACCTTGGCCTGGAGCGCGGCGATGGCGGTGGAGCCGACGCCGTCATTGATGTTGGTGCCATTGGGCGACACGCCGAGCGTAACCACCTCTGCCCCCAGCTCCCAGATTGCGGACGGGGCCACTTGATAGGCTGCGCCATTGGCGCAATCGACCACCACCTTCAGCCCATCAAAGCGAATCTCGGCGGCCACCGAATCCTTGACCGCGTGAATATAGCGCCCGCGCGCATCATCAATCCGGCGGGCACGCCCGATCATTTCGGCGGGCACCAGCGGGATATCGGTTTCCATCAACCGCTCGATCTCGCCTTCGGCTTCGTCCGACAGTTTGAAGCCGTCGGGGCCGAACAGTTTGATCCCATTGTCAGCGTAAAGGTTGTGGCTGGCGGAGATCATCACGCCAAGGTCGGCGCGCATTTCGCGGGTGAGGAGCGCGATGGCAGGGGTGGGGAGCGGCCCGGTCATGATCACGTCGATCCCGACCGAGGTAAAGCCCGCCACCAGCGCGCTTTCCATCATGTAGCCTGACAGGCGCGTATCCTTGCCGATCACCACCCGGTGGCGGTGCCCGCCGCGCACGAAGTGGCGTCCGGCGGCCTGCCCGACCTTCATCGCGGTCGCCGCAGTCATCGCACCCGCATTGGTGCGGCCCCGTATGCCGTCGGTTCCGAACAGCTTGCGTGTCATGAATTCTTGCCCCGTCCTGCTGGCATTGTTGTGCCGCGCTTCTGGCGCGGTTATCGCGCAAAAGAAAGGGCAAGCTGCCCGTTTGAAGGACACGCCATTGCTGGAACGTGAAAATGCCGAAATGGGCGGGGGCACCAAGTTCGCGCTCGTATCGATCCGCCTGCCCGTTGCGCTGACCTTTGCCGCGCTGATTGGCGGCCTGGTGGCAGGGATTGCGGGCGGCGCGGCGGGCGCGCCGCAATGGCTGTCGGATATCGCCGGGCTGGTGGGCGGGCTGTGGCTGCGCGCCTTGCAGATGACGATCATTCCGCTGGTCGCGGCGCTGCTGGTGCTGGGGCTCGCGCAGATGATCTATGCCGCGCGGGTTGGTCCGGCGGCGCTGCGGATGCTGGCGATCATGGTTGTTGTGCA